>JAZNLJ010000001.1:0-38319 GCA_045579005.1 Acutalibacteraceae bacterium
GTGAAATAACCTCAAGACCTGAATATGCCTTGATGTGACCAACGTGCATACCTGCACCGCTGGGGTAGGGGAATTCTACAAGTCCGTAGAATTTGGGCTTGTCAGAATTATCCTGTGCGTGGAAAACACCTTCGTCTTCCCACTTTTTCTGCCATTTTTGTTCAACGGCGGAAAAATCATACTTCATCTCTATCAACCTTTCATTAGGGTGAAAGGAATTATCCGAACCGTGTTTTCTACAGGCGGATTTCCGTTCATCCTGCGTTAAAATACTCGCCAATCCGAAAAGATTAGCTCCGTTTTTGCCTTGGCTGACCAAAAATCCGCACTGTATAAAATCTTCGACCTAAAAGCGAAAGATTTTTATTGGATTTTTGGTGTTGAGGGTGAAGATAGGCTGGCGCCTTTCAAGACCGAAACGCCGAAAAGACTTAAAAAGATTTGCTTTTAGGCAGGTTCGGATAACTCATTTCACCCTAAATGCAGAATGCAAAATGCAGAATTATAGGGGAAGCTTCGCTTCCAAACATTATATCGCTGTCGCAATTATTAAACAAATTAAATCAAAGATTTTTGTATGATGATTTGCAAATTGAAATCAAAATACTTCTTATATCATTCAAATCTGCATACAAACTGTCATACTCTTTGTCTGTTATATATTCTATATCATGTAACACAATAAGCCAATACCTTGTTTCTGTTGCCTCTTTTAGCGCTATATTCATTTTAGAGGTAAAATCGTTTTTAGTCTGACCGTTTTAAGCCTCAAAAACATTGGCGCCTATACTTGTGCCGGACCTGACAATTTGCTTTGAAAGTATAAACTCTCTTTTTTCTTCTGTCAAATATCTTCCCAAATAAACTATTCTTTTAGAAAAAGCTCTCGTCTTGTCAATAATTATATTTTCTTTCATAATCATTACAATTCCGTACGCAGCACCCTTTAATTTTGCATTTTGCATTCTGCATTAAAGGGTACACAACATTCCTAATTTCTAATTCCTAATTCAAAAATTGACTTATGTCAATTTTTTCAGCGTCTTCCCACAATCTTTCAAGATTATAGTAGTTTCTTGACTCCTCAAGGAAGATGTGAACAACAACACCCTGATACTCAAGCAACAGCCAGCCTGTCGCTCTGCCTTCGATATGGTCTGCCCTGATACCTGCTTCTTCAAGCTGATATTCAACCTCATCTGCAAGGGCTCTCACATGGGTGTTTGAGTTAGCAGTTGCGATTACGAAATAATCTGCAACTATTGTCAACTCATCTGTTTTCATAACCTGTATGTCATTAGCCTTTTTGTCATCAAGGGCTTTAACAACCTTCTTTACAATATCAAGACTCATCTTATCTCTCCCGTCTTATCTTTCTCGTCGTGATTTTTCTACGTTGGCAATGGCATCGTTATAAGCATCCAATGTATCGGTGTGAACTATTCGTCCTGCATCAATCAAATCTTTAATGGTAAAACTGAGACCCTCAACAATAGCCTCGTCAAGGGAGCGTTTCGCCTTCTCCCTCATAATGTCAACACCGTTATAATCACGCTCGGCACTTATAAAGTCCGCAATAAATACTATCTTTTCAAGCAACGACATATTTTTTCTGCCTGTGGTATGATACCTCACCGCATTTATTATTTCAACATCGTCAATACCAAATTCCTTCTGCACGTAAATACTTCCGCAAATAGCGTGGTAAAGCTTGGCAGTATTTATTTCGCATTCTGTAAGCTCTGCACCGTTACCGAGCATATATGACAGCTGCAGACCTGCAGGCTCATCCTTACAGCAGTCGTGTATAAGACCTGCAGTATATGCTTTTTCCGGGTCATAACCGTAAATCTCCGCCAGCTCCTTTGCAGAATCTGCCACGTTAAGTGAATGCAAAAATCTGCGTTCGGTTAATCTCCCCCGCAGAATTCCGGTATACTCAGCATCTCTGTTCACGGTATAACCCCCTTGTTTTTATATAATTATTCACTTCAGGTAGTAGCATTTCACTCTCTACCCCTGTTCTTAACTGATTCCGAATTTCAGTTGAACTTATTTCAACAGGCACACTACTACAAACAATAACACCTGTCCCGTCATCACCCAACACATTACAGGCATAGTCCCGCATGGCGTCAAGCTCTGCTAGATTCTCTGTGCGACAGGCCGCCACAAGTGTACACATACTCATAATTTTGCGGTATTCATACCACCTATGGAAAGACAAAAGCATATCGTCACCCATAAAGAGATAAAGCTGGCTGTCAGGATACATATCCTTCACTGCACTTACTGTATCTACAGTATAGCTCTTACCACCGCGCTGTATTTCAACATCACTTACAAGAAATAAATCCTCTGAAAAATTCTGACGGCACATATTAAGCCTTTCCTCTGCAGATGCGCCTGATTCATCCTTGAATGGAGACATTGCGGCGGGCACAATCAAAACCTTTTCTGCACCACATTTTTGTGCAAGGTTAAAGGCTAGCGCCTTGTGCCCCTTGTGTGGCGGGTCAAATGAACCACCATAGATTGCAATTTTCTCCATAATCAATACATTGTGACCGACTGAAGCTCAAGCTTACCACGGTATGAGGTTATCTTAACCTTAACGCGTGCAACCTCGACAGGGGTAATTTTATGTATGCGCTTGTAGCCTACAATACCGCCTGAACCCACCTTTTTAAACTTACCTGTGCCCTCATCGATATATATCTCATAACCCTCAACATGCTGACCATTGGCAATATTTTCCATAATACAAACCTTGTCAAACATATCCTTTTTAGGAAGTGTAATCGTAATCTCGGGCTCTGTATCGTTATCTGCAGGGCGCCAAGTAAGGCTTTCGTCGTCATTGAGAAGATTACTTACAGAATACTTGTCCGACAATGAACTTGTTGCTTCAACAGAGCCATTTCCCGATACTTTGTAAGCATAAGCACGCTTAAGGTCAAGACCAAACGCTCTTAGTATCTGTGTTTCCATTTCTGCAAACTTACCATTTTTCATAGGCGGTACACCAAGCATAAAGCAGCAATTCTTTCCTACCGTCTGCAAATATAATTTATGGAGTCTGTCCTTTGTTTTTGCACTGTATTCATCTTCCTTATGATAGTACCATCTGTCACGGATTGACATACTTACCTCGCAAGGATACCAGATAAATTCACTTTCTTTTTTGATTGCCTTACGTGAACCCAAATCAAGTTCAAACTCTTTGTTCCTCTTACGAGCCTTGCGTGAAGTATCCTTTGCACGTTCAAATGCACTGTAAATACTGTGTCTTTCGGGAACAACGCTCCATTCATCCTCACGGAGTACGCCCCACTCGTTACCGTACCAACGAACATCGGGACCGACAAGGGCAATAACCGCATCAGGCTGACATTCTCTTACAATGTCGTAGTAGCCCTGCCAATCATACTCCTGCACGTTGCCGTTCTCATCGGTTTCTGCCGCACCATCAAAACGCACATAGAAGATATCACCATACTTTGTAAGAATCTCCCTGAGAAGTGCTTTGAAATATTCGTTATACTCCTCACCTGAACCGTAGCTTTCCTCGTGACGGTCAAGGGGGGAAATAGAGATACCAAACTTAAGCCCCTGCTCACGACACTCATCGCTAAGCATCTGCACGATGTCACGTGTGGGCACTTCCCAATCGGTTGATGCTTCAACCGTATAGTCGGTGTGCTCTGAATACCACAGACAGAAGCCGTCGTGGTGCTTCACGTTAAGCACCATACCCTTAAAGCCTGCATCCTTGAAGAACTGCACCCACTCGGATGCATCAAATTCCTCAGGTCTGAAGTTTATTGGATCAATGTCACCATCAGTCCACTCTCTGTTTACCGTTGTGGCAAGTCCGAAGTTTATAAAGCCGTAAAGTTCTGTTTTCTGCCACTCTATCTGTCTTGCAGAGGGCTTAACCTCTGCCGCTATCTCGTAAGGTTTCATAAATTGTCCTTTCAGGATTTATTTGCCGCTGTCACAGTTTGTGGCAACGATATCAACACCAAGGTCGAGTATATTCTCAATAACGATATCACCGATTCTAACCGGTGCCTTTACGGTAACGGAATTTATAACCTCCATACACTCGAACATCTTACACTTGGGGATTGCACCCGATGATTTAACAGGTACAACCGGGTGGATACCACCCTCAACCTTAACACTTGTAGTTAGGCTACGCATAGGATTTGTAATCTCTGTGCGTGCATATTCATCACCGCGCTTGCAGGTGTTACCCTTAACGCTGACAACCTCTGCACCGTCAATCTCAACTTCAATAGGGCAACCTAAGGGGCAAGCAACACAAATAAGATTCTTTATCATAACTGCCACTCCTTATTCCTCAACGCGAACTATAATTTCGCTGTCCTTGTTCATTTTCTTAAGCATTTCAGGTGTGATAACAACATTCTCCATCTCACCGGGGGCAAGCTTCACTTTCTTACGTGAAGAGAGAATCTCGCCGTCACACTCAACAACAACTTTCGCGCCCTTGAATACCTGACCTACACGGAAGTAGAGTTTAAGCTTTTCTTCGCTCTCAATATTAACACGCTGAGGAACAACATACCGAACACCGTTGATACCTTTTGTGTTGATAAATGTACCGCCTTTTTTCTTACCGAAAATATAATCTGCGGCACCCTTACCTGCAATCTGACTTTCCTCAGTAACGTAGTCAACAAGATCGTGCACCTGAAGAACGTTACCGCAGGCAAACACACCCGGGCGGAGTGTTTCCCTGTATTCGTCAACAACAGGACCGTTTGTAATCATATCCAGGTCAACGCCTGCGTCCTTGGAAAGCTCGTTTTCGGGAATAAGACCGACCGAAAGAAGAAGCGTGTCACACTCAATATATTCCTCTGTACCGGGAATAGGCTTTAATTTATCATCAACGTTTGCAATCGTAATACCCTCAAGTCTGTCCTTACCGTGAGTTTTCACGACTGTGCAGCTGAGCCTCAGCGGAATACCAAAGTCATCAAGGCATTGAACAATATTCCTCTGCAAACCGCCTGAGTAAGGCATAAGCTCGCAAACAACCTTAACCTCTGCACCCTCAAGGGTCATACGACGAGCCATAATAAGACCGATGTCGCCTGAGCCAAGGATAACAACCTTTTTACCGGGCATATAGCCGTCAATATTAACGTACTTCTGCGCAGTACCTGCGGTCATAATGCCTGCGGGTCTTGAGCCGGCGATAGAAAGTGCACCGCGGGGTCTTTCACGGCAGCCCATAGCAAGAACAACTGCAATAGCCTGAAACTGTAAAAGCCCGTCCTTGTTGTTGACTGCAGTAACAACGTTACTGTCGGACACGTTAAGCACCATTGTGTCAGTATAAACATCGATATCTGTATTTTCTACCTGTTCGATAAACCTGCCTGCGTATTCGGGACCTGAAAGTTCCTCACCAAAATAGTGAAGACCAAAACCTGTGTGGATACATTGTTCAAGAATACCGCCCAGAGATTCTGCGCGTTCAAGGATAACTACCTTTTCAACGCCTTCCTCTTTAGCCTTAAGAGCTGCGGCCATACCTGCAGGACCACCGCCTACAACTACTAAATCATAATTCAACATCTGCCGCACCTCACTTTGTTCTGTCATACATAATCCTTGATTTGCCGCCGAATTTTGTAATCTCATTCATTGGTACACCAAGCTCTCTTGCAAGGATTTCCACAACCTTGCTGCCACAGAAGCCGCCCTGGCATCTGCCCATACCCGCTCTTGTCCTGCGCTTGACACCGTCAACATCGCGCGCACCAGCAGGAGCATGTATAGCATCGATAATCTCACCCTCTGTGATTGTTTCGCAACGGCAAACAATTCTGCCGTAAGCCTTATTTTTCTTTATAAGCTCTGTACGTTCCTCTGTGCTCATGTGTCTGAAGCGCACGGGCTCGGGGCGTACAGGGTCAAAATCAGCCTTTTTCCCAAGTCCGCCTGCAAGGTCGTTTACAATACCCACAACCATCTCTGCAATAGCAGGTGCAGATGAAAGACCGGGTGACTCAATACCTGCGGCATTAATGAAGTTTTTATTCACATCAGATGAGCCGATAATGAAATCATCTGTTGTGGGGTGTGCTCTGTTACCGCTGAAGGAGGTAATTGCATTACGGAGTGAAACCTTAGGAATACTCTTGATTGCCATTGTGTAAATCTTGTCAAGACCAAACTCAGTTGTGGCAACATCATCACCGTTATCAATATCCTCGGCAGATGGCCCTACGATAAGGTTGCCGTCAACCGTGGGGGAAACAAGTACACCCTTACCCATTTTGGTAGGACACTGAAATATTGTGTGCGAAGCAAGTGTACCCTGTGATTTATCGAGGAGGTAATAGTCACCGTGGCGAACAACAATTTCAATTGAATTGTCACCGATAAGACTTGCAACCTTACCCGAGTGAACACCCGCGGCATTTACAACGTACTTTGCCTTGATTTCGCCCTGAGTAGTTGTAAGAGTAAACTCATCATCAGCATAATCTATTGCAGTTACTTCACAATTTCTTATAAACTCTGCGCCGTTTGTAACCGCGTTTTCAACACCTGCAATAGTAAGCTCATAAGGACACACAATTGAAGACGTGGGAGCAACAAGAGCGGCAACCGCTGTGTGACCGATATTGGGTTCCATTTTAACAAGCTCGTCGCTGTCGGCAATATAAAGACCGGGAACACCATTCTTCATACCGCGCTCCATAAGCTTCTCAAGGTGTGCCTTCTCCCCCTCAGAAAAAGCAACAACAAGAGCTCCGTTGTTCTGCAAAGGAACGTTCAGCTCCTTACAAAAGATTTTCATCAATTCAACACCGCGAACGTTAAGTTTCGCCTTAAGTGTTCCGGGCACGGCATCAAAGCCTGCGTGAACAATAGCACTGTTGGCCTTGGTTGCGCCCATTGCACAATCGTTGCATCTTTCAAGCAATGCAGTTTTAAGGTTATACCTTGAAAGCTCTCTTGTAATAAGTGAGCCCACAACACCCGCACCGATTACAGCAACATCGTACTTCATCTGTAACATCTCCTCAATAAGGTAAGCAGTATTTCAGCAAAAGAAAACTGCCGCAATTTAAGAATTTCATTATAGCACAATAATCTTGTAAAAATCAAGTCATTATAATATATTATATACCTTGTATTTTCAAATTATTTGAGGTATAATGTTTCGGTGTAAAAAATTTGCGAGGTAAACCTATGAAAAAAAGCGAATTACTTGCCCCCGCAGGGGATATAAATTGCCTTAAAGCCGCTGCTCGTTTTGGTGCCGATGCGGTATATATCGGCGGTCCTTTACTCCAATTAAGGGCAGAAAAGGCAGCATTTTCTGAAGGTGATATTTCACTTGCGGCTGATTACCTTCACAGTATGGGCAAGAAGTTGTATGTTACAGTAAACAGTTTCACAAAAAACAGTGAAATAGAGCCACTCAAAGCTTATGCAAGAAATCTTTATTCACTTGGTGCTGATGCGGTAATTGTTGCCGATTTAGGTGCTCTCAGAGCCATCAAACAGGCAGAGCCCCGTCTTGAGGTGCACATCAGCACACAAGCAAACTGTTGCAACTATTCTGCTGCAATGGCATACTACGAATTAGGCGCATCACGTATTGTGGTTGCCCGTGAAATGACTATCGACGAAATCGGTGAAATGCATTCACTTATACCCGAAGATCTTGAAATCGAAGCCTTTGTCCACGGCGCAATGTGTATGGCATATTCGGGCAGGTGCCTTATATCATCATATATGAACGGCAGAAGCGGAAACCGCGGTGAATGCACGCAGCCCTGCCGTTGGGAATACTATCTCGTTGAGCGCAACAGACCTAACGAATACCTGAAGGTTGAAGAATACGACGATCACTCCGCACTTCTTTCATCGCACGACATGAAGGCAATCGGCTTCCTTGATAAGCTGACCGCGGCAGGTGTGGACTCCTTCAAAATCGAAGGCAGAATGAAAACAGAATATTACGTTTCCCACGTTGTGAACGCTTATCGCAGAGCTATCGACAAATCTGCACCCCTTGAAATGTTGGAGGACGAGCTTAACGCAATAAGTCACCGCCCGTACAATAGCGGCTTCTACTTCGGCAACCTTGTTCACGACCACAAAAACGATGGTCTTTACCATTGGGATTGTACCTTTGCGGGAGTTGCCCTTGAAGATTGTGTTGATGGCAAGCTGAAAATTCAGCAACGAAATTTCTTTAAAACCGGTGACAATATTGAGGTGCTTTCTCCCGATTCATTCGGTATGTCATTCCCTTGCACAGGAATATACAACGAAAACGGTGAGAAGTGCGAAACCGCCTGTCACCCTCAGGAGATTCTCACCCTGGATTGCTCTGCAAACGTTAAAAAGGGTGATATTCTAAGAGTCCGCACAGAAAAAGAAAAGATTATTACGGATATTTGATTTATGACAGATTGTGAAATTCTTGCCCCTGTTGGTGCAAGAGAACAGCTTTATGCCGCAGTAAGAAGCGGTGCTAACGCGGTATATTTGGGCACAAGCAACTTTAATGCCCGCAGAAATGCCGACAACTTCACTAACGACAACTTAAAGGAAACAGTTGACTACTGTCACTTAAGGAACGTTAAGGTTTATGTAACACTTAACACTTTAATCTTCGACAGGGAGCTTCCCGCGCTTTATGGCACTGTCAAAGCCATTGCCCAAAGCAATGCAGACGGTGTAATTGTGCAGGATTTAGCATCTGCAAGGGCAGTCAGAGAGATTTGTCCCGGTATGCCTTTACACGCTTCAACACAAATGGCAGTTCACAATGTATCGGGTGCAAGAGCTCTGGAGGAAATGGGCTTTTCACGCATTGTGCTTGCACGAGAGCTGTCTCTCGAAGAATTCCGGATTATACGGGAGGGTGTAAATACAGAGCTTGAGGTCTTCGTTCACGGTGCTCATTGTATGGGAGCATCAGGCAACTGTTATCTCTCTGCCATGCTTGGTGAGAGAAGCGGTAACAGAGGTCTCTGTGCTCAGGGTTGCCGTCTGAACTGGGTGTCACATCACGGCAGAGAATATGCACTTTCCCTTAAAGATATGTCATACCTTGACAGCATAAAAGAGCTTGCATATATTGGAATAAACTCCTTCAAAATCGAAGGTAGAATGAAGCGTCCCGAATACGTTGCCGCTGCTGTAAGCAGTTTAAAAAACGCTCTTGCAGGCAACAATTATGATAAAGATACCTTACGCTCTGTCTTTTCACGAAGTGGATTTACAGACGGCTACCTCAAAGGCAACCTCACCACGGATATGTTCGGTTACCGTGTCAAGGATGACGTAACATCTGCAAACAATGTCCTGAGAAAGCTTGAAATGCTCTACAAAAACGATATTCATCCCACACCGTTAAGTGCGGAGCTGACCTTGTTGCAGGATTCTCCCTCAATACTAACACTCTCATCGGGTGATATAAGCGTAACGGTAGAGGGCGACGTATCGGAAGAACCCCGAAACGCTCCGCTCCCTTACGAGATCGCATTGCGCAACGTTTCCAAGCTGGGTGATACACCTTTTTATCTTGATAAATTCACTTATCAGAACAATTTTGACCTGACTCTTTCCGCATCATCCATCAACGCCCTTCGTCGTAAAGGTATAGAAAAATTACAGAGAGGGTTAACCTCTCTCAGATACGATATTTTCAGCGCAGATCCGCCTGATTTCAACAAACACAAGGTTGAAAATGGCTTGTCATACAGAATAAGACTTAATTCATTCTCTCAGTTTTCCTACTCATTGACAAATGCAGAATATATTATCCTGCCCATAATTGAAGTTCTGAATAATTGTGATAAATTAAAATCTGTTGCAGACAAAATCATTGTTGAATTACCTGCACTCATTTACCCCAAAAATGAAGAACACATTATAAATATACTCAGAAAGCTTAAAGAAAATGGTTTTTCAAAAGGTATTACGGGCAATATCGGCGGGATTGGTCTTCTGAAAAAATGCGATTTTTCTGTTTTTGCAGGCAACAACCTGAATGTTACCAACGTCATATCTGCAACGGAATACTCAAAACTGGGTGTGGAGGATATCACCCTTTCGCTTGAGCTTACGGAAAAAGCCATAAATAATATGGGTGGTAACGTAAAACGAGGCGCAATTATATACGGCTACCTCCCCATTATGTATATGCGCACTTGTCCGCAAAGGGGCGTTGAGGGTTGCGGCAAATGTAACGGCAACACATTCCTCACAGACCGCAAAGGAATACAATTCCCGGTTTTGTGTCATAATAAGGAATATTCCGTTCTTCACAACAGCATCCCTCTTTATATCGGTGATAAGAAGCTTTCCTGTCTTGATTTCGGCACATTATACTTCACCACTGAAACTCAAGAGGAATGTAAAAAGATTTTTGATATATGCAAAAAATCACTTCCCTTGCCCGGCAAGAAAACAAACGGATTGTTTGCAAGAGAACTACTATAAATCCCATAAAATTATCATAAAGGAGTGATAATATGTCACCCGGAACAGCCATAATAATCGGTGCAGGTCCAGCAGGACTTACTGCCGCATACCAACTATTGACCACAACAGATATTAAGCCTCTCATTTTAGAGGAAAGCGAATTTATAGGTGGTATTTCACGCACCGCTACTCACAACGGCAACCGAATGGATATAGGCGGACACAGATTTTTCTCGAAAAGCGAACAGGTCAACGACCTGTGGTGTAAGCTTATGCCCTTACAGGGTGCACCCTCATTCGACGATATCAGAACCAACACAGAAAAAGACTTATCCCCTGACGGTCCCGACCCTGAAGCAGAGGAAAGGGTTTTACTTCTGAGAAACAGAGTATCCAGGATTTTTTATCTTCGCAAATTCTTTGATTATCCCATTTCTCTCAAGCCCGAAACCTTCATCAATATGGGCCTTTCACGTACCGTAAAAGCAGGCTTTGGTTATCTTCACTCCTGTGTTTTCAAAAAAGATGAGGATTCACTTGAGAACTTCTATATAAATCGTTTCGGCAAGCCACTTTATGAAATGTTCTTTGAGGACTATACAGAAAAATTATGGGGTGTGAACCCTTCTGATATTTCTGCCGATTGGGGCGCGCAGAGGGTAAAGGGTCTGTCTTTAACGAAGGCTGTTCTCAACGTACTCACCAAGCCCTTCAAGAAAAAAGAAGAGGTCGAAACCTCACTTATAGAGCAATTCTACTACCCTAAAAAGGGTCCCGGTCAGTTATGGGAAGCCCTGGCGCAAGAAGTTGAAGCTCTGGGCGGTAAGATTCTTAAAAACAACTGTGTGAAAACCATTTCAATCCGTGACAAACAAATTCAGTCCGTGGGCGTGGAAACTCCCGACGGCTTCAAGGAATACAAGGCAGATTACTATATTTCAACAATGCCCGTCAAGGACCTTGTTGAGGGTATGGGTGAGCAGGCACCGAAAATCGTTACTGATATTGCTACTCAACTTCCTTACCGCGATTTCATCACCGTAGGACTACTTGTTGACAAGCTTTTGCTTGAAAACAAAACAAAACACAAAACCCTTAATAACATCGTTCCCGATTGTTGGATTTACATTCAGGAGCGAGACGTAAAAATCGGCAGAATGCAGATTTTTAACAACTGGTCTCCTTATATGGTGAAGGACCCCGAAAACACAGTATGGGTGGGTCTCGAATACTTCTGCTCCGAGGGCGACGAGATGTGGAATATGACAGACAAGGACTTCATCATCTTTGCTGCCGAGGAACTCAGCAAAATCGGCATTATCAACAAAGAAGATATCAAAGATGCTGTTCGAATCAAGGTCAAAAAGGCTTATCCCGCGTACTTTGGTTCATATAAAGAATTTGACAAAGTCCGTGAATATCTTGATTCCATCGGCAACCTTTTCTGCATCGGCAGAAACGGTATGCACCGCTACAATAATATGGATCACTCAATGCTTACGGCTATCGAAGCGGTAAACTGTATCAAACGCGGTTCAACAGACAAGTCTGCTATATGGAACGTGAACACCGAACAGGAATACCACGAAGAGAAAGAATAAAGTTAAATACTCACACCAAAAATCTTCGATTTATTGTCCAGAATCGGAGATTTTTTATTTTTAATTTTCCACAAACTTTAAAACGCAAAAATGCAGAAAACCGTGTCACTTAGTCATTTTGTCACGAACAGCAGCACTCTGTTTGTGCAACTCCAACAAAAATCCCTAGCGTTTCCAGTTCATTTTGTTAATGTCATAAAAGAAAAATGTCCACCACGAATTGTGC
Source organism: Acutalibacteraceae bacterium (assembly GCA_045579005.1). Classification (GTDB taxonomy): domain Bacteria; phylum Bacillota; class Clostridia; order Oscillospirales; family Acutalibacteraceae; genus DTU089. Next base: position 12,319 of record JAZNLJ010000001.1, read on the forward strand.
ATTTTGCACAAGCAAAACATTTAAACCTTGTGCAATATCACTTGACTTTTCCATAAAAATCGTTATAATGAAAACATAAGGTAGGCAAAGACGCAAGCCTTGAAACAGTAAAGAGTTTTTCTTTCAAAAAGCTTATGAAGATTATCAGCCTCGACGTTTTTTTACAGAGAGATGCAGTAATCTTCGTCCCTATCAATAACAAGCTTTATCCACCCTGCTTACCCCTTATATGCGCTAAGTCGGGCGATAAAGTGAATTATAAATAGTTTCATAAAGCCAAACAAAACAACAACCGCATTTTTTAATGCGGTTGTTGTTTTTTACTATTTTTTCACTTATTTTTTGTCCTATATTACATATTGAAAAAGGTTATATATTTATTTATAATTTACATTATACTAAGAATAAAAGGAGGTTTGACCTTTGATAAACGTTGCACTAGTGGGTACATGGCACGTTCACTTTGAAGGCTATGCCAAAGCTGTAGCTGCCAGTCCCCATTGCAAAATAACCTCTATATGGGACCCTGACCCCGAAAAAGGCAAAAAATATGCTGAAATGTTTAACTGCTCCTACGAAGCAGATTATGATACACTCCTCAGCAGAAACGACGTAGAGGCAGTTATGGTGTGCACGTCAACTGATATGCACCACTCTGTAATCAAAAAAGCTGCAGAAGCGAAGAAACATATCTTCACTGAAAAAGTTTTATGCTTTACTGAGGCAAAGTCACTTGACGTAGCAAAAGCAATCAATGAAAATGGCGTTAAGTTCTGCATTTCTTTCCCCTGGCGCAGCAAGGGTGACTTTATATGGATCAAAAACGCAGTTGACAATGGTCTTATCGGTGACATCAGCTTCTGCCGTATGCGAAATGCTCACAACGGCACAGGCGACGGATGGTTGCCCGACACCTTCTACGACCCCACCACCTGCGGTGGCGGTGCAATGATGGACCTTGGCGCTCACGGTATGTACTTCCTCAATTGGATTTTAGGCAAACCTGTAAAGGCAACCTCTGCATTCACCAATGTTCAGGTAAAATCCGTAGAGGATAATGCAGTTACCGTCCTCACTTATGAAAATGGCGCTATCGGCATAAACGAAACTGCGTTTATTGCTGCAAACAACCCGTTTGAGGTTGAAATTGTAGGTTCAAAGGGAACAATTCTTGCAGGCGGTTTTAACGGCAAGGTTTGCTACAATATCGGTGATGGTTGGGTATTCCCAAAAACAGCCGACAACCTCGACTCTCCCATAAATATGTGGATTAACGGAATTGAAAACGGCACTCCCATTCCCTACGGAATTGACGATGCCGTGGCTCTTTCCAGAACAATGGAAATGGCATATAAAAACATTATTTGATTTTAAAGGGTGAAAACAATGGCAAAAAAGATTAAGGCTCTCAAAGAGGGCTACGTTGTCCCCGGCAGAGAAAAAACCGCCTTTGCTTTGAGTGGTCTCGGTCAGGGTATGATTTACGCTATGATGTCAAGCTACATCAGTGACTATTACACAAACGTTCTCAAGCTACCTCTTCTCTTTGTGCTTCTACTTATGCTTGGCGCACGTGTTTGGGACGCTATCAATGACCCGCTTATGGGTATCATCGCAGACAAACGCACAACAAAACTCGGTAAACTCAAGGGATATATCGTATATGCAACTCCCCTTATCGCTGTGCTTACCATACTTATGTATACAAACCCCCACCTTTCAAAAACAGGCACAATGATTTATGCCGCTGTTACATACCTGCTGTGGGGTATGGCATACACAATGGCAGACGTTCCCTATTGGAGCATTCCCAACGTTATGACAGGCAACTCCGAGGAACGCGGTCAGGTTGTATCCTTTGCAAAAACTCTTAACGGTATCGGTACCGCAGTACCCGAGGTTCTTCTTATCCTTGCACCCACACTCATTCCCCTTATCTTCCCCGGCAAGAACTACTACGAGATGACTTACCTTTCAATGGCGGTTATCTGCGTTGTTTTCGGTGCTTCACTTTATGTAAGCGGTTATCCCAAAATTACCGAACGTTACATTCCCAAACCTAAAAAGCGTGAGCCCGGTGAACCCTCAACGCTTGCCCGTATTTTCAAGTGCAAACCCCTTATGCTTGTTGTAACAATGGGTATTTTCTCAAGCGGACGTTATATGATTCAGGCTGCTGCTATCCATGTAGCAAGATACGCCTTCTACATCGGACCTGAACTTACACCCGGTATGGACCCTGCTCTCAAAGAGCAGTACATCAACGAAAGTGTCCGTAGTGTAAAGACTGTTTTCCAGGTTTGTGCTATTGTTGGTATGTTTGGTGCAATGCTCCTTATGCCCTATCTTATGAAGAAATTTGACTATAAGAAACTTCTTATCACAACCTGTCTCGCAGGTTTCGTAGCAAGTATTTTCACCACGGTTATCGGTTGGAAAACTGCAAACTTCTACATCTGCACACCCTTTATCCTCATTTCCTGCATTCCTCTCGGTGTTATCAACGTTATTTCAAATGCAATGATTTACGACTGTCTTGATTACATCGAGCTAAAAACAGGCTTCCGTGACAATGGACTCGGCTCCGCTTGTCAGGGCTTCATCAACAAGATTGGTAACGCGTTTGCAACCTGCGGTATCATTCTTATGTATATGTTCATCGACATCAACCCCGAAAATATGCTTGCAAATCAGGCAGTTGTTGCCGCAACCGAGCTTACAAGAACGCAGAACTTCGGTATGTTCTCACTTGTATCGATTGTGCCCGGTCTCAGCTTGCTCCTTTGCTCTATCCCTATGTTCTTCTACAAAATTTCAGGTGAAAACAAAAAGAAGATTATGGCAGAGCTTAAGGCAAAACGCGAAGCAGAAGGCGTTGCAGTAAAATAAGGAGAATCATTATGGATTGTATTTTTTGTAAAATAGCAAACGGAGAAATCCCCTCAACAAAGGTTTACGAGGACGACACAGTAGTTGCTTTCAATGATCTTGAGCCTCAGGCTCCCTCACACATCCTCGTTATCCCTAAGGCACATATTTCCTCCGCTGCTGAAATCACACCCGAGAACAGCGCAGTTATTGCTCACATCTTTGAAGTAATCGCAAAGATTGCTGAAGAAAAAGGCTTCAGCGACGGGTTCCGCATTGTAAACAACTGTGGTGACAGTGCAGGACAGACTGTGAAGCACATCCACTTCCACCTGATGGCAGGAAGAGATTTCACCTGGCCTGCAGGCTGATTAAAATACCTAAAGAAGGTAATCGAAAATGAAACGACCGATGCTTATTTCAGGAATAACGTCAGCAGTTATTTTGGCACTTTTAACTTTCATCCCCGAAAGTGCCGCTGCTCTCGTTATCTCAGCAGCATCGGTCTTTGTTGTTTCACTCATTCTCAAAAAACACGGAAAAGACACCTTACTGATATCATTTATTTCTATCGTAACAGTAATAGTTACGTTAAGTTTTTCTGTTTTCACCGCAGTAAAAATCACTCCCTGCCTTAAATATCACGAAACGGTCTCATATATTCAGGGCAAGGTGATTTCTACACCCCGATTGGTGAATGGCAAATATGTTTTCACTCTTAAAGCAGACAAAATCAATGAAGAAAAAGTAAACCAAAATATTTCAATCACCTGCTCCGCGGATAACGGGACAACTATTTCACTTTACAATTACCTGTATTTAGGTGATTCCGAATTAACTATTCCCACCGATGACAATGGAGACTTTTACTTCGGCGATATTGCAGACGGCACACTCCTGAATGCCTATCCCGACAGAGTAACGGTGCTTAAGCAATGCAATAAAACGCCATTTTACTATTGTCTTAGAATTAAGGAAATAGTTACAGAGAGAATTAACACTTCTCTCAGCACAAATAATGCCGGTCTTTTGTCAGGAATGTTATTCGGCGACAAAACAGGCATTGAATATGACACCGCAAATTTTTTCCGCAACAGCGGTATAGCCCACCTTCTGGCGGTATCGGGCTTGCACACCGCTTTGTGGTGCGGTATGTTGCTTTCACTACTTAAGCTTATCAAAGCAAATAATACGGCAGGTGTTATTATCTGCACGTTATTTCTTGTTTGCTTCTGCATCGTTTCCGCTTTCACACCATCGGTAATCCGCGCATCCCTGATGACCACATGCAGCTTACTTGCACCACTTGTAAAACGACGTGCAGACTCCCTGAACAGCCTCGGTCTTGCAGTCACAGTATTGCTTGTCTTAAACCCTTACACCGTACAGAACATTGGCTTTCAACTTTCTGCATCTGCAACCCTTGGTGTGCTTTTATCAACCCCTACAACCAACAAAATATTCACCCGATTTAAAGATATCCCTGTAAAGCAAATCAAATCATTTGTTACTTATCTGCTTTCTTCAATAATTATAAGCCTATATTCAGGATTATTCACTCTACCTGTTTGTGCATATCACTTCGGAGTAACAACTTTCCTGTCACCCATTGCAAATATACTGTGTGTTAAGCCTGCATTTTACAGTATGATTACAGGCACTCTTGCAACAGCAATTTCATTTATTCCCACAACTATAACAAAAGCTGTTGCGCTATCTCTTTTTGACGTTACCGAATTTATACTCGATATTGTAACATCTATTTCAGAATTTATTTCCAGCATTAAATTCTGTACAATACCCGTACACCGAAGCTGGTTAATCCCATTTCTTTTCCTTGGTACAATAATCCTATGTGCAGGCGTTTTGATTTACAAAAAGAAAAAACACAAATTTATAATAACGTCAACTGCAATCACAGTAATTTTATCATTATTCACCGGTATATTTATTCCGTTAACCGTACCTAAATACAAAAACACACTCACTATCATTTCAACAGGCGATAACCTTTGCTTTATAGTAAGGTCGGGCACACGCTATGCACTGCTCACCAATTCCAAGAAGCAATTGCCCGCTGACATTTACGATTACTTACCGAAGGCTACAAGTGAAACACTTGATTTATATATTGCTACTTATCTTAATAGTTCAAATCTTTATTCACTCGAAATCCTAGGTGAAAGGTATTCCCCTGAGGAAACTCATATCACAAAAGCAATCGAAGAGCTCTGCCGCACAAAGGATGTGACACCGCCCCATAACACCGTCATAAGAACACAGGGCAAATACACCCTCGGTGACGAAATAACCCTTGAAATCGTTGACACAACCCCAGGTCAATATGCTATAATAAGGAGCAATGAAAAAACTGCTTACGTCCATATTTTCGGCAACACATCAATAGAAAGCGTTACCGATACCTCTGATGTCGATATTTTCGTCTATAACAGCAACGTTCCCAAAATTGTAAAATCACAGGTTGACACAATCGTCATAAGCGGCGACAGCGACTTAATTATTGACGAAAATATCCCATATCTTGAAACAAAATGCAATAACCTTTACTTTACCGCAAAAGACGGTAACATACAGATAAATTTATAAGGAGTAGCTATGGCACAGTTCAACGAAGACGCCTTAAAAAAGCAGATAAAAAGCGGTGATTTTGCCCGTATGTATTTCATTTACGGCAACGAGGGATACCTCAAACAGCATTATGCCACAATGATATGCAACACAACCGTAAGCAAGGATTTTGCAGACTTCAATCTCAAAAAACTTGACGGCAAGGACACCTCACTCAACGAAATATATGACTGTATCTCATCATTTCCTATGATGAGTGATTACTCCTGCACACTTGTAAAGGACTTCCCCCTTACAGACTATGTGGGTGACCGCGGCAAGCTGGACTCCGAATTTGAAACAGTTATTACAGATATTCCAGAAACCTCTGTCCTTGTTTTCTGGATGGATACTATCGAGGTTGATGAAAAGGCAAGTAAATGGACAAAACTCATCAAATTGTTTGATGAATCGGGCGTATGCGCAAAAATCGATAAGCGCACACGTTCTGCCCTTGAAAAGCTCCTCGTATCATCTGCCGCCAAGAAAGGTTGCACCCTTTCAAGGGAGAACGCGGCCTATATAATAAATCTTGTTGGCGAGGATATGAGCACCCTACAGAACGAATTGCACAAGGTCTGTGCCTATGCCGGCTCAGGTGAAATTAACCGCGAACACATTGACAAAACAGTTATCGTATCAGTTGAAGCAAAGATATTCCAGCTTTCACGAATGATTGTCAAGGGTGAAGCAGACCAGGCATTTGATAACCTCGGCAATCTGTTTAAGCTTCGCGAAGAACCAATTGTAATATTGAGTGTTCTCGCAAAAGCATTTGTTGATATGTACCGAGTGAAAGCTATTAAGGAAACAGGTGTCCCCTATTCACGCCTTGCCGAGGATTTCCCCTCCGCTTATAAGGGCAGAACCTTCATACTTGACAATGCCGCAAACGACGGCAAAGGCTATACAATAACACAGTTAAAGAACGCAATGGATATCCTGTCCGATGCAGACAGAAGACTTAAATCCACAAGTGAGGACGGCAAGACCGTTATAGAAGAACTTATTTTAAGGTTGTTGAGATTATAATGATTAAAATTGACCGTGTTGTTATTGTTGAGGGGCGTTACGATAAAATAAAGTTATCGTCCGTAATCGACGGCATAATTATCGAAACTGAAGGCTTCGGCATATTCAACAACAAGGAAAAGCAAGCCTTAATCCGCCGTCTGGCAGAAACAAAAGGCTTGTTGATACTTACAGACAGCGACTCTGCAGGCTTCAAAATTCGCTCATTTATCCGCGGAATGGTGCCTGCCGACCAAATTAAGCACGCATATATTCCTGATATCTTCGGCAAGGAAAAACGCAAAACAGAGCCCTCAAAAGAGGGTAAATTGGGTGTAGAGGGAATCCGCCCCGAGATTATAATTGATGCTTTGGAAAAAGCGGGTGTGCTCTGCGAGGAGGTTGACAACACGCCTTGTCGGGAAATCACCAAGTTGGATTTATATGAGGACGGTCTTTCAGGATGTGCCGACAGCGATACTTTGAGAAAAAAATTGTTGAAGCACCTTGATCTGCCCGAAAGACTCACCTCAAATGCACTTATACAGATACTCAACACGTTCTTAACGTATGAAGAATATAAAAATGCAGTCAGAGAGATAAAAAATGGTTAACAAAAACGATGAATTCAAACTGAATATCACAGGCTACACCTCCGAAGGCGGTGGTGTGGGTAAATACGACGGACAAGCTATTTTTGTCGAAAATACTGCCGTCGGTGATGAAATTTTATGCCACATTATCAAGGCAAAAAAGACCTACGCCGTAGGCAAAGTAGTTAAAATTATAAAACCCTCAAAGCACAGAATCGAGCCCGAATGCGATTGTTTCAAGTCATGTGGCGGTTGCTCCTTCGCCCATATAAATTATGAAGAAGAATTAAGCCTTAAAGAGCAAAAAGTAAAAAATGCTTTTGCCCGCATAGGTGGTCTTGAGCCTCCATTTGCACCTATTATTGCTTCCCCCGCCACGTGGCGTTATCGTAACAAGGCACAATATCCTATCCGACACGAAAACGGAATTCTGAACATCGGTTTTTATGCTAAAAAAAGCCACCGCGTAATTGACGGTGGTGACTGCCTTCTTCAACCAACGGAATTTACACAAATTGTTGAAATAGTAAGAGGTTGGATAAACAGAAACGCTGTTACAGTTTATAGTGAAACCACCTGCAAGGGACTTGTAAGGCATTTATATCTACGCAAGGCCTTTGCCACAGGTGAAATTATGGTCTGCCTTGTTATAAACGGCAACGCCATTCCTGCACAGGACGACCTTATAGAAAAGCTCAAAACCATAAACGGCTTCAAAACCCTTATACTCAATATCAACCGAGAAGAAACAAACGTTGTTTTAGGCAAGGAATGTGTTTCCCTCCTTGGTGACGGCTATATCGAAGATATTCTCTGCGGTGTAAGGGTTAAAATATCCCCCCTCTCCTTTTATCAGGTTAACCGCGACGGTGCAGAGCTTTTATACGGCAAGGCGGCAGAATATGCCTCTGTCAGCGGTGACGAGGATATACTTGACCTTTACTGTGGTGCAGGTACAATAGGGCTTTCAATGGCAGATAAGGTAAAATCTGTTACGGGAGTTGAAATCATCCCCGAAGCTATTGAGGATGCCAAGGAAAATGCACTTAACAATAATATAAATAACGCAAGATTTATATGCGGTGATGCCTCCCTTGCGGCAGAAAAGCTGAAAACAGAGGGCATTGCACCCACAACAATCATCCTTGACCCACCCCGTAAAGGCTGTGCTGAGGAATTGCTCAAAACAGTTGCTGATATGTCACCCGAAAAGATAGTTTACGTTTCCTGTGACCCCGCCACACTTGCAAGAGATTGCGCAAGACTCCTGCCTCTCGGCTATACAGTACAAGAGGTAACGCCTGTTGATATGTTCCCGAGAACGGCACATGTGGAGAGTGTGTGTTTACTGTGCAAGGCACAGTAAACTCGATATAAATCTCTGCAAGATTTTCGATATACCCCAAGAGATTCAATATGTGCTTATGTTCTCGATATGTTCCCTTACGAGAACGAGATTTATAATTATTTCCCAAGGAGAATGTAATATGGAATTACCAAGAACCTACGTCCCATTTAAAGATTGGAAAGAAAAGTCAAAGCAAACCGAATACACTGAAAAAACGCCCTTGCTCAACAAGGACGGCTCATTGAATGCCAAGGGTTGGGCAAGGCACGATGTTTTCGAGTATGACCGCAACCTTGTTAAAAAGGGAATTATGAGCCGTAAGGAATGGGATTTTTACACTATTTCCGATGATAAATATCAAATTCTTGTCAGCTTCGCAAATATTACTATTGGCGGTTATGTTTCCGCTAAACTTATGGATATTAAAACAGGTGAGGTTATTGTTGATGCCATGCAATACTTCCTTGGCACAAACAAGCACGTTCCGCCCGCAACAAGTGAAGCACCCAACAGATACAAGGACAAAATCGGCAAAGCTGAATTCGATTTTGATACCAGAGAAACCTCACGCACACTGTGGTTCCGCAAGGTTCACAAGGGTAAGCTTGTTGAGGTCAATGTTCAGATGGATATCCTCCCCGATTCCGAAGTTATCACCACCGTTCTTCCCTTTAACGAGGATAAGACAAAATACTTTATGACCACCAAGCAGATGTGTATGCCCTGCGAAGGCACATTTAAGTATGGTGATTTTACATATAGCTTCAATAAAGAAAAGACCTTTTGTGCCCTTGATTGGGGCAGAGTAAACACAGTGCATAAAATGGTATGGTATTGGGGTAGTGGTTCAACTTATCACTATGACGAAAAGGGAAAAAAACACCTTTTGGGTTGGGAAATTACCTGGGCAATCGGTGATGAAAGTCACGCTACGGAAACTGCAATTTTCTATGACGGAAAGGCACACAAATTCGGTGCGGTTGATGTTGAGAAATTCCCGAAGGACAGATTTATGGAGCCTTGGAAAATCATTTCTGAGGATGGCCGCTTCAATATGACTATGACGCCTACTCTTGACAACCACAGCGATATTGACCTGAAAATAGGCAGAATGAACTGCCACCAGGTTTACGGTCTGTGGAACGGTAATGTAACCCTTGACGATGGCACAAAAATTGAAATTAAAGATTTATTGGCATTCTGCGAATACGTAGAAAACCGATGGTAAAAAATTAATTCCCCAAGGAGTAATCCTCGGGGAATATCTTTATGTGAAAATTATTTTTTGATTTCCTTTGCAGTAACGATTGCTTCGCTACTTGCCACGTAAGAGATATTCACCTTATCCCCTACGTTAAGGATAACAACACCCGCATCCTCAGATGCTGCAATTGAGTAGTAAACAGGCTTGTTGTCAACTGCGATATAATAAACGCTATTGCCGTTAACAACTGCACTTCTGATATCTGTGATTGTACCTGTTACCTTTGAAAGCTCTGCCGGCTTCTGTGCGCTACCGCTGTTATCTGAGTCACCACCACTCAGAGCATCGGGCAATACTGCATCGTAAGAAATCTCAAGTGCTTTCTTTGTGCTTGCCTTTACTCTTGCAACGTATGCCTTAAGGCAAGCCTCAAGGTCAGGGTTAGCGTCATCTTCACTACGGACAGCATCGTTAACACGCTCAACGCTTACCATTGCATAGCTCTTAACGATATCGTTGTCCTTAAGTGCCATAAAGTAGGTTGCTTCACCATCAATATTAAGAAGGATGGGGAATGTTGCCAGCCAGCCCTTATCGGAAACAATACCCTGCGCGGATTGCTGTGCACCGCTCTCAGTTGTACCTGCAATTTTCTGGAAAACTGCTTCCTGTGTACGCTGGTTGATGATAGCAAAACCAATGATAGAATCGTCATTAGTTACAGATGTAACACCTGTGTAAAGCCAAACGTCATCGCCACTTGCGATACAGCTTGCACCCTGTGTTGTTACAACAACGTTTTCCTGACCGATATAGCCATTAATGAAACCACCGTTGTACTTACCGTAGTAGTTATACTGCTGAACAAGAAGGTCCTCAGAGTAAATCTGGTCAATCCACTGAATACTTGCATCATTCTTAATCTTGTCAAGGTCGTAGTATTCAATGTTATTCTTATCGCAAGCATCAACAAGAACAACGCCAATAACATTTTTACCACCGAGAAGACCTACTGTGTGGTCAATGCGCTCACATACCCAGTAAGGATGTCCTTCTTCATTAATTTCAAGTGAAGGTGTACCAAACATAAATGTGGGGTATTTGAAACGAAGCACACGATCAAGACGCTCGTTGAGATATTCACCTGTGGAAACCTTGATATTGGGTAAACCGACATCACTAAGCTTTACAACCTCTGCTTCCTGAGTGTACATATTAACCTTTACATAAGCAGGGAAGCCCTCGTTCGTGTTCTTAATCCACTTGAACACATCACCGTATTTGAGAGGATAAATTCTATAAGGATTGCCCTCAAAGTTAATCTGTGTTGAATAAGCCTCATCAATAACGAACTGTGAAACGTATTCACTGAGTTCACCGAGAGTTTTGTTTGCAAGAACAAATGCCGCATTCTTATCAATCATAGGAACGGAGCTAAAGTCTTCAAGGCTTGTAATAGTTGTAATACTCTTATCACTTTCACCAAAGTCCTGTGTTTCAACAGTGATAATTTTGCTGTAATCCTTTGCACGGAAAAGAGGTGCAGAAGTAAGATAACCAATACCAAAGATAAGTGCAAACACAAGTCCGATAACTACAGGGATTGTTGCTCTCTTCTTAACGTAAGGCATATACTCAGGCTTTGCAAAAGCTTTTGTGGTAATTATCGTCATAACCACGTAAATTGCAATAATTACTGCAACAAAAATGTAAAGGTCAGGTGACTTGAAATTGAGTGCAGGAAGCATAAAGTAATATGCAATCGCACCACCAATAATTGTTGCAATAATACAGATGATGATTTTAAGAATCTTTTTCTCAGGGGGAATAACAACCTCTTTGGGTCTGCCCTTACCGGAAAAATCAACTTTAATAGGGTCCATTATGACAACTCCTTTGAAATAAATACCAATATATTATAAACCAAGGCAACATTAAAAACAAGCCTTAAATTATAAACAACTCACGACTTTTCAGACACCTTCCAATCACACACACTTGCATACACATTACCTGTTTCATCAATGCCTGTAACGTTAGGATTGACCGATATAACCGCTTTCCTGTAAAAAAGTGATATAATCGGCACGTTTGTTGCAATGCTCTCTGCAAATTCTGTTGAAGAAAGCTCTCCGCTGCGGTAATTTGCATATTCTGTAAAGAATTCATTATCCACACCGTAATTCAGACTGCCGCCACTTGTGAAGAACCCTGACATATTACAGTTATCGGTCATCACGGTTTCACCTATATAAAGTCCGTAATGACCTTCCTCCAGAGCTTTCTTGAAATCCTCGTCAGTTTTCTTTTCAATGATATATGCATTAAAACCGAGCTCTGTAAGTGACTTTTTGAGTGCCTCCGCAACGTGCACCTTGTATTGATTCTGCGAACACACAAGAATACTTACGCTCAGGGTGTTGCTTCCGTTTGTTCTGTATCCCTTGTCGTTGACCTTGTCGTATCCGTTGCGTTCAAGTATGGCTATTGCCTTTTCAGTATCACCCTTGACATCTGTGATATTTGTAAGATCAAGGCGATAATTCTGCTCTCTGAATGGTGTAACCGTAGGAACACCCTGCCCCAGGAATGAAGATGCGGCAATAACCGAACGGTCAATTCCGATGTTAATTGCCTGTCTCACCCACTTATTGCTTGTGACAGAGCCCTGCCACTTGGAATTCACACCAACATAAACAAAATTATTTATATTTTGTGAAATGGTTTTTGATGACAGATTTGTGTAGGTACCGGAATTCAGGTCATTTTTATAAACGCTGATTTCATTTGCTTTAAACGGATAAACAGGACTGGAAACACCAGCCATATCGTGAAGTGCAATCTGTTTGTTCCATTCCGCTTTAAAATCGCGATGATGAACGTTTACCTGAAGATATGGGATATCATCAAGGTATTCAACAGAATATTTACCACTACCGATATATTCCTTACCCGATAATCTTATTATGGGAAAGTCAAGGATATTTAATGCCATATAATCGGGATTACTGAGATTAAACACAACAGTATATTTATCCTTAACCGTTATCGATGAAATATTGCTGAGCGATGCCTTGTAATAGGCATTGTTTTTTGCTCTGTCATAGGAAGCCTTTATATAATCTGCCGTAAGAAGCACTCCATCGGTAAATTTAACACCAGAAAGGAGCTTTACGGTAACTGCTTTGCCCTCTATTTTACCGCTGACTGCAAGCTGCGGAAGTGCATTTCCGTCAAGAGTAGGCGTAAACAGGCTCTCATATATAACAGGAATTAAATCCCTGTTATAGCTACTCTTTGCCTCATATGGATAAAACTCATCGGAGCTTGTGTAAGGCAGGGAAATATCCGCATCGATAATCTGTGTGGGTAAAACGTATTCCTCGGGTTGTGTTGGCTCATTGCCCTCGTTCTTATCACAGGCACAAAGCAACAAAAGCATAGAAGCAACGAGTACAACAGAAATAAACTTTTTCATCCCTTAACACTCACCCTTTCTATGGTTTTTGCCTTACCTGTCTTTTCGTCGATTTCAATTACACAACCGTTCATTGTATATTCACCCTTCGGGTTTTCAAAACGAACAGGCAGATTTGTTCTGAACTTCTTGATAACAAGCTCCGGAGAAATCCCTAATACCGATTGCGTGGGTCCTACCATACCAACATCTGTAATATATGCTGTACCGCACGGTAAAATCTGCTCATCTGCGGTCTGCACGTGAGTATGAGTACCCAGAACTGCGGTAACCTTACCATCAAGATAAAAGCCAAAGGCACGTTTTTCCGCTGTTGCCTCCGCGTGGAAGTCAACAATAACGGTTTTGCAGCCATCAACCTCACCGAGAGCTTTGTCAATTTCAATAAACGGGTTAGCCAAAGGCTCTGAGAAAACAGTACCAAGCATGTTGATAACCGCAACCCTGTATCTGCCCTTGTCTATTACGTTCACACCCTTACCCGGTGCACCTGCAGGGTAATTGTAGGGTCTGACAACGGGGACATCATCCTCAAGAAACTCCATTATCTCGGGGCGCTTAAACACGTGATTACCCATTGTGAGCATATCAACACCGCTATCGAGAATCATATTCACGGACTTTGGTGTCACACCATTACCCTGTGCCGAATTTTCACCATTGGCAATGCAGACATCAATATTATTTTTTCTTTTAAAATCGGGCAATCTGCGAAGCAAAAACTCACATCCGCCCGCACCAACAACGTCACCTAAAAAAAGCAAACGCATATTGTGTACCATCGTTTCTATATATAGATTCAAAAAGATAAAACAAGCGAAACCGCCTTGGTTAGGGGTTCCGCCTGATTCTTAATTATTTTGCAAAATCAATTGCACGGCTCTCCCTGATAACGTTAACCTTAATCTGACCGGGATATTCAAGCTCGCCTTCTATCTTCTGTACGATATCGCGAGCAAGAAGAACCATCTGGTCGTCAGAAACTGCCTCGGGCTTAACCATAATACGAACCTCTCGACCCGCCTGAATAGCAAAGGCATTGTCAACACCTGCAAAGGATGTTGTAATTTCCTCAAGCTTCTGAAGGCGCTGTATGTAAGACTCAATGTTCTCACGTCTTGCGCCGGGTCTTGCGGCTGAGATAGCATCTGCCGCCTGAACAAGACAAGCAATAACAGTCTTCGCCTCAACATCACCATGGTGTGCCTGGATAGCGTGAATAACCTGCTCGCTTTCCTTATTTTTGCGGGCAACCTCAACACCAAGCTCAATGTGTGTACCCTCTTTTTCGTGGTCGAGGGCTTTACCTATATCGTGCAACAGACCTGCACGCTTTGCAAGCTTAACATCAGCACCAAGCTCTGCAGCCATAAGACCTGCAAGGTAAGATACCTCAAGCGAATGGTTAAGAACATTCTGACCGTAGCTTGTACGGTATTTGAGCTTACCAAGGAGTTTAACAATCTCACCGTGAAGACCATTGACACCTGCATCAATAACAGCCTTTTCACCTGTCTGACGGATGGTATTTTCAACCTCACGCTTTGATTTTTCGTACATTTCCTCGATGCGGGCAGGGTGAATTCTGCCGTCCGAAACAAGCTTTTCAAGAGTGAGCCTTGCAATCTCACGACGAACAGGCTCAAAGCAGGACACTGTAATTGCCTCAGGTGTATCGTCAATAATAAGGTCAACACCTGTAATTGTTTCGATTGTGCGGATATTTCTACCCTCACGGCCGATAATACGACCCTTCATTTCATCACTGGGAATGGTAACAACAGAAACTGTTGCCTCTGCCGCGTGGTCGGCAGCACAGCGCTGAATTGCGCCTGAAATAACCTCACCGGCAAGCTTATCCATATCGTCCTTGAGCTGCTGCTCATAGTCGTAGATTTTAGTTGCTTTTTCGTGAGTAAGCTGTTCGTCGAGACTCTTAAGGAGAACGTCCTTAGCCTGTTCCTTTGAATAGCCTGAAATTCTTTCGAGAATTTCCAACTGACTTCTTTTAAGTGATTCAACCTCTTGCTCTTTTTCCTCAATTGCTTTGATTTTCTGAGCAAGTGCCTCCTCCTTCTTTTCCTGTGCCTCAACCTTTTTGTCGAGGTTTTCTTCCTTTTGGGTAATTCTGCGTTCCTGACGCTGAACCTCGGCACGTCTTTCGCGAAGGTCGTGCTCAGTTTCGGAACGGAGCTTATGAATTTCATCCTTTGCTTCAAGGATGGACTCTTTTTTCTTCTGTTCTGCTTCGGTCATTGCGTTGTTTACGATACGTGCCGCTTCTTGTGTGGCAGAGCCGATAGCTGCCTCAGCAACCTTTTTACGATGCGCACCACCAAGCACAAAGCCCACAACACCACCGACAACAAGTGCAATTACACCGATAATAATGAAAACACCCACTGAATGTTTCTCCTTTCTGTAAATTCTTCAAAAGTTAATAATTAAAACAAAAATGACGGATGAACCATCCGTCATACTCGGCAGGAAATACCTGCATATAATAAAAGTTTTGTAACAGGCGTTCCCACGCGTGCTAGAATATCTATATACAAATAAAAATAATTACTCTTTTTGAAAAAATCTATAAAAATAAATATAAAATATATAAATAACAAAACCATTATCATACAATACGGATAGTGTATTATTACCACAAATAACACATCATCTCGTATATTATAATAAATCCTCACACAATAGTCAAGAAAATACGGGCATAAATATTTATTTTTTTGTATATTTATTTCTAAACTAATTTATTTTATAGGAGCAAATTATACTATTCAAACAAAAATCAACCAATCTCCGGGAAAACGTGGCTAACTTCGTGAAGTATTCTCTCTACTTCAGATTTTTCTGTTTTATAGTTTTCATCATCTCTTACGGACTCATTTTTCCAAAGAGAAAGCAGTTGACCAAAGGTGAGCATTGTTTCAAATGCAGCCTCCTTGCCATATTTTTCTTTTAAAATGCCGATGATTTCACAAGGAGCCGCATTATCCTGTGCAAAAAGGTAGCCTTTCTGCACCAGATAAGCACAAAGCCTCTTGCCTTCATCTTCATTTAATGAACAGGACAGCACCGCATCAAGACGCCTCTCAACCTCGTCCAAGGACAGGAGAAATGCGCTTGTCATAAGTATGCCCATCTGTTGCTGAGTGAAGCCCCTTTTTCTGAAAGCACCGATAAAATCCGCAACAATAAGGTCAACCTCTTTATTCTGCTCTGTGGGTGCAGTTGTACTGTCAAGCATCCACTGTGGTACGTTTTTATCCATAATAAACCTCAACAACTATTCCTCAACATAAGTGGGTGCGTTCTTAGGTGCAGTACCCTTCACAACCTCGTGGTAATATTTATAGGTCATAGGTGTCTCCTTCTTGAGATTACCTGCATCTGTAACCTCACCGAGAAATACTGTGTGAGTTTCTGTTTCCATTGTGTTTATCACCTTACAGGTAATGTAGCTCATTGCCTGCGGCAACACAGGCAGATAGCCCTTAACAAGCGGCTCTATCTCCCGGAATTTGTCAAAATCCTTGCCTGTGCGGAAGCCAAATGTACCGATAACCAGGGGATCGATGTTTTCACTTAATACGTTAAGTGCAAAAACTCCTGTTTCTTTGATACACTCATTGGTATAGTTATCGTGGTTGATTGATACAGCAACGGTAGCGGGCTTTGAGGTAATCTGCATGGCAGAATTGGCAATACAGCCGGTAGGCTTACCCTTCGCCCATGTTGTAACAGCATAAACACCGTAGGATAAATTGAATAATGCAGTCATATCCATAATATCATCTCCAATAATAAGGGTTTCTTTTATCAAAATTATAACACCTCAAAACGCAAAAGTCAAAGCCCGACACAAAAATGCCGGACTTGACCTCACACCTCATAAAAAGATTCTTTTGTCAAACCGCAAACAGGACATTCCCAATCATCGGGCACCTTTTCCCAAGGTGTATTTGGTGCAATACCATTCTCGGGATCTCCCTTTGCTGTGTCATAGACGTATCCGCAGGGGCATTCGTATCTCATAAACAATCTCTCCTTTTAAGTTTATAACCTTATTTTGACATCGTTCACAAGATTTATTCAAAAATGCAACTATTTCACTCAAAATCAAGCTCGCTGTAATTATTGATGTAAACATCCGCAAGTTCTTTCAGTTCATCCTGCATAGGTTCACTTTTATCATAAATACCAACCACATTGTAACCATTCGCCTTTGCAGTTTTCGCAGCATACAAAGCATCCTCAAAAACCCACGTGGTTTCCTTATCTGTTCCCAATTCATCAAGCACAACATCATAAACCTTTGGCTCCATCTTGGAAGCGCCCACCGTATAGGTGGAATATATGGGTGTAAAATAGTGAAGCATATCAAACTTTTTCATAACTGCAATGAGAGCAGACTCCCCTGTCGCAGTAGCTATGCCCATTTTAACTCCCTTTGCCTTCAGCTTTTCGAGAAATTCAATTATATCATTTTTAGGCTCGGTATCTTCAAGATACCTCTTTTTTATGCAACAAAAAAACAAATCGAACAATTCCTCATATGTTTCCTTCATGTTGAAGTGTTCTTTTGCCGTGATTATTGCTTCACGCAGATAAAGGTTATCAAAAAGCCTTTTATCCTCATCTGTCAGCTTCAAGCCTATTTCATCAAAAAACTTGTATTTTATCCCCTTCCACACGTGCATGGAGTCAAACAAGGTGCCGTCAAAATCAAATATGGCACCTGTTATTTTGATTTTATTATCCTTCATGTACACAAATCCTTTATAACAATATTACTCATAATTTTCCCGCTGATAATTATATCATCCACAGCTTTCAAAATCAACTTGACTATTATTAAAAATATATTTACAAATTGGTATTGTTTGATATAATGAAGTTGCACAATACAATTCATTTTTGATGTGGGGTGATTACAAAAATGAAAATGACAACAAACAAGCCCATTCCCGAAAAATACAACTCCTGTTTATCCGATTATGTGAACGAGAGTGATGTACTGTTTGCGGTAGTGGGTGACCTTAACCTCAAGGGTCGCTACGCTGAATCTTTAATGGTATTTACTAAAGATAAGCTGGTTGCCTTTGATGAATGTTACGAAAGCACGTCCTTCCAGCTCAGTTTTTCTGACATTGAAAATGCCGAGGTAAAGCGCTTGTACGGTAATGCAGTTTTCCGAGTAACACTTAAAAGCGGTAAAAAGAAATCTGTTCTCCGCTTTTCTTATGCCTCAGCAGAGGTTGCCGATGCCGCCGCTGTTTTTGTAAACGCGGTAAACGACGGCTCAGACTATGAGTACGAAGCAGAAACAGTAAAATCTGTTTATCACAAGCAAAGGTGCTTCTGTCCCAAGTGCGGAAGAAAGCTTCCCAACCCCGAGGCAGAGTGTATCAACTGTGCAGGCAAGGGTAAAATCGTTTCAAAATTCGCAAGGTATGTTATCCCCGAAAAGAAGTCACTTTTCATTTGTATGCTTCTTTCTGTGGCGGCAACAGCGCTTTCTCTTGCCCCGCCTTACATTACCAAAATAATGGTGGATGATGTTATACCTTCCAAAAACTCCGCAAAGCTGGTCACCGTATTGGTTGCCTTGCTCGGTATTTACATTCTCCAATACGTTATGAACGGTCTGCGCTCATATAAGCTCCGCCTTGCTGGTGACAGAATAACGCTGAACCTAAAAAAGGATATTTACGAAAAGGCTCAATATCTGCCCCTCAGCTTTTATGACAAAATCTCAACCGGCTCCGTTATCAACAGAGTCAATTCCGATGCAGGTGTTATTCAGACATTTATTATGAAAATTACTCAGGAGGCTGTTGTACAAGCCTTCACCCTTGTGGGTCTTGTCATAATAATGTTCAGTATGAGTTGGAAGCTTGCGCTTTTCTCATTGATTCCCGTTCCGATTGTTGTTTTTGCAGGCAGATTATTCGGTAAGATTATCGGACCTAAATATATGCGTCTTTGGAGAAGAAGTGCATCAATTTCCACAGTGCTCGCAAACTCCATACCCGGTGTGCGCGTTATCAAGGCATTCACCAATGAGAGTCAGACAATTAAAAAATTTGAGCGTTACTGCGACGAATGGTACAAGGAGGACAAAAAGGTTGCTGTTCCAGCTGCCGTATTCCCCTCTGTAATCACATTCCTTGTAACCTGCGGTTCAATCGTTGTGTGGTTTCTGGGCGGACAGATGGTTATAACAGGCAACCGCGAAATCTCTCTCGGTCTGCTTGTTTCATTTGTTTCCTATGCAAGTATGTTCTACAATCCCATCAACTTCTTTGCAAATATGAGCGACTCATATCAGAACACTCTTGCATCTGCAGAGAAAATCCTTGACATTGTTGATGCCGAGCCGGAAAACAACTTCGGCAAGGGTAACACACTTGACAGAATGCAGGGTAAGATTGAATTCAAAAACGTAAACTTTGCATTTGACCGCTCCAAGAAGGTTCTTTCAAACATTAACCTGACAATCGAGCCCGGTGACATTGTGGGTATCGTTGGTACAACAGGCTCGGGTAAATCAACACTCATAAACCTGCTGATGCGATACTATGATGATTACGACGGAGAAATCCTTGTTGATGGAGTCAACGTCAAGGATATTGATATGAAGTATTACCGTGATTCTATCGGTTACGTTCAGCAGGAGCCCCTTATGTTCCGCGATACCATTTTCAACAACATTGCCTTCGGTAGCGGACAAGTTCACGTGGAGCAGGTTATCCACGCGGCAGAGGTTGCCAATGCACATGGCTTCATATCCAAGCTCCCCGATGCTTACGACACTATGCTCGGTGAACGCGGTGTAGGTCTTTCGGGCGGTGAACGTCAGCGAGTTTCCATTGCGCGAGCCGTTCTTAAAAACCCCAGTATTCTTATCTTCGACGAAGCAACAGCCGCAGTTGACTCCGAAACCGAGCACCTTATTCAGGGCGCTATTGAAAGACTCATAAGCGGACGAACAACCCTTATGATTGCTCACCGACTCTCCACCTTGAGAAAAGCAAATAAAATCGTGGTTGTTGACAAAGGCGAAATCATTGAGTGCGGCACTCCCGAGGAGCTTCTCAGGATGAAGGGAAAGTATTATAAGCTTGTTGAAATCCAGTCAATGGGTGAACAGCTTCAGAAACGTAAAGCAGAAGAAAATTTTGAGTGAGGTGATTAAATGCCCCGATACATTGAAGGTCCTGAGGTAAAATTTACGGAAAACGACAAAATTTTCGTTGACGCAGAATTCTACACAGGAGAAAAATTCACAGAGCTTGAATTACACAGAATGTTTCCCATAACGGGTCTTACAAAGTATATTGCTTTGCTTGACAAGGACGGAAACGAAATAGCAGTAATCCGCAATATTGATGATCTTATGCCTGAATCAAAAAAGGTTGTGGAAAACTGCCTGAGAGAATATTATATGATTCCCCGCATAACACGGTTCATCAAGATGAGCGAAAAGTTCAAAATTTGGATGTGGACCGCTGAAACAGACAAGGGCATTTGCACCTTTGAAATCAGAAACCATATTACCGCTATCAAGCCACTTTATGACGGTAGAGTGCTTATTAAGGATGCTAATGACAACCGTTATGAAATTCCCAACGTAAACGACCTTGATAAAAAGAGTCTCGGTATGATATTACCGAAATTATAATGTGAAAGGAAAACTACAATGAAACTTTTGATTGCAATAGTTAATAACGACGACAGCGCAGTTGTTTCCTCTGCACTCACACGCGAGGGCTACACTGTTACAAAATTATCCACAACAGGCGGTTTCCTTATGGTCGGAAACACAACCTTCCTTATCGGTGCAGAGGATAACACCGTTGCTAAGGCAAAGGAAATAATCAAAACACATTCGAAGAAAAGAACGTCTGTTACATCTACAACAACAGGTTTCGGCACAGGCCTGCGCGAGGATGATTTTGCCAGCGAAATCCCCGTTGGCGGTGCAATCGTCTTCACTCTTGATGTTGAAGATGTTGATAAGTTTTAAAATAAGATAAACCTGTATAAAAGCAAAATTGCACCCGCCTCCTCGTTAAAAGGGGGCGAGTGCTTTATTGTTATTTATTAGCTATCAACCAAAATATCTCTTAAGAAGACCTTCGAATGCTTTGCCGTGTCTTGCTTCGTCGCGAAACACAAAACGAGTTTATATTAGGTGGGAGGGGGAAGGAGTTGCACCTTCCAACAAATTGCTCACGCAGCCCTCCCGTATAAACCCAGTATTTATGCGGTTTTCGCTTATTTGAAGTATCTGTTAAGAAGTCCCTCAAATGCTTTGCCGTGTCTTGCCTCGTCTCTTGCCATTTCGTGAACTGTATCGTGGATAGCGTCAAGGTTCTGCTCCTTAGCCATCTTAGCAAGCTCGAATTTACCGAGAGTTGCGCCGTTTTCAGCTTCAACTCTCATTTCGAGGTTTTTCTTTGTAGAATCAGTTACGAGTTCACCAAGAAGCTCTGCAAACTTTGCTGCATGCTCTGCCTCTTCATAAGCAGCCTTTTCCCAGTAAAGACCGATTTCGGGGTAGCCCTCTCTGTGAGCAACTCTTGCCATTGCAAGGTACATACCAACCTCTGTGCACTCACCCTGGAAGTTAGCGCGGAGACCCTCGATAATTTCCTCGCTTACACCCTTAGCAACACCAAGAACGTGCTCTGCTGCCCAGGTCATTTCCTCGTCCTTAACCTCAACGAACTTCTCTGCGGGAGCCTTGCAAAGAGGACAAGCCTCGGGGGGATATTCACCTTCAACGATCTGACCGCAAACTAAGCATTTCCATTTTTTCATAACAAATAACTCCTTTTAATAAAAATCTTTAATAATCAAATTATATTATTATCGGCAAGAATTACACAAGCCGTAATAAACAGTTTTGGCTGATTCCACCTGCAAGCCCATATCACTGAGCGCTGCGGGAACATGTGTTTTACAAAATATATCTGTAATATTATTACAATTTTTACAAAGAAAATGTATGTGGTCCGAAAGATTACCTTCGTAGTGCACCTTGGTGTCGCTGCTTTCTACAACTGTAATGAATCCCTCATCCTTAAGCTGACCGAGATTCCTGTAAACAGTTCCCAGGCTGATATTGGGTATCTGCTCACGGACACGCTCAAAAATCATATCTGCCGTGGGATGGTCGCAAGCGGACTTTACAACCGCAAGAACAGCATCACGTTGTTTTGAGCTTCGCATACACTCACCTCCGTAAGTAGTAATGATTACTGTTTTCAGTTATAATATAACAGAATAATTTTTCTTTGTCAACACTTTTTTCAAATATTTTTTAAAATTCTGAGTGCATCATATACCCAGAACAGATTTAAGAATGTTATACTCTTCGAGCTCCTCAGATAGCTCTTTGAGAAGATCTGCTGTTTCATCATTCAGAAGCAGATATTTCCCTACCCTGCGCACCGCCTTATCAAAACGACGGCTTATTTTAAATTCACCGCTTGTAAGGGGACAATTTGCCCTCACATCAAAAACGGCTTCCACCTTTTGACCGTCAAAAATCGGAAAAAGCGGATAGATTCTGCAGGAAAGGGGTCTTTTATTGCGATCACAGGTGCCGTTACACACCGCAACTCTTCGACCCTCGTTGTCTGTTATTACATTTATTTCAGGATCAATCAAAGCTTCTTCACCGGGGAAAAGGAGCATACCCAGATTTTCTCCACCCTTACAGCAAAAGCCGTCACACAATTTACCACAATCATAATCAAGAGGTGTATATTTGCCGAGAACAGAATAGCAGGATTTTATAACGTTTTCTTTTTTCATAAAATTTCACCTTATTATTAAATGTAATCGGGTAACAATAAACTTGTAAGATAGGTCAACCTATCTGCAAAAAGGAGGGTTTTAGTAATGAATGAAAACAAGAACAACAGCATCGGTTGCACAGTTTCCAACTGTAAATTCCATTGTGCAAATGAAAACTACTGTACAAAAAACGCCATTAAGGTAGGCGCTTGTAATTGCGATGCCAAAAACGTTGACGCAACCTGCTGTCAGTCATTTGAAATGAAGGCATACTAAAACACAATCCACAGATATTCAAAAGCGGATATCTGTGGATATTCTTTATTTTGGACAATCTACCACAAGATTTTCCGTGTTGCGGGCAAGCACCCATTTTCCGTTAAGGGGTCTGCCCTTGTAAACATTATCCTTAAGAGTTACGTTTTCCGAGTTACATACGTTCACACCATAAATGTTATTAAGAACGAATAGATTATTTTCAATTAAAATATTCCTGTGCACCGCACCTGCGAAGCGACGGTTTTCAGGCTTTATGAGAATGGCATTTTCCTCACAGTTCATAAAAGCATTCCCTCGGATGATAACATCGCGGACGGGGCCGCTCTCATACCACTCAGAAGCATCGTCAGAAATGAGAATACCGCTCATTCCCGTATTAAGAAACCTGTTATTTTCAATACGCACCCTGCCCCTTGTGGTAGTAAGCACACCACGAGTCACAACTCTGTTCACCGTGTTGCCCGAATACTCAAAATCAGGATTAGCGGACAAATTCTCAACAAATCCACCCGGACCCATCGGTGGCTCATAGGTTGCTATTTCAAGGTCATAGTAATATTCATCGCGCAAAGCTGCGTGTATTACCTTGGTTGTGGCAATATCCAGTAATGTTTTCGGATCAATAAAGGCTATCATATCCCCTTCGCGGATACATTCAAAACCATAAGCCTGAGGGTGGCAGAATTTAACTGTCATCTTGTTCTTTTCGGCTTTCACAATCTTGAAGTTAATGCCGTGAACGTTGCAGGCATCGTCCCCTGCACCGTCAAAATTGCTGTTTGTAACCTTGATTTTACCACGGCACATACTGAAATGAAGAAAGTCAGCATAGGAACAGAACTCCACATCTGAATTGGGATTTGGTGAGAAATCAAGCCCCTCCAGGGTGATATCCTTACTGTTCTGAGCCACAAGACCGAAGCCGTGGTTGAAGGTCTGCTTCACATTCCGAAGCGTAATTTTTTCCGAGGAATCGATTATAATACCCACTTCCTTGCGGATAACGGGGAAAATATAGAATACCTGACCAACCTCAAAATCCTTGGGTGTGATAAATCGTGCATTGAACACACGCTCCGACACAGGCTTGATGCTTGCCACACCGTGTAACGGATGCATTGAGCGTTTGGTATGATTATAGTTATCCTGTGTGGCGGTGGACATCCACCAGCCGTTACGCAGGTCGGTAAGACTCATCTTGTAATCTGTTCCGTACCAATAGCAGACACCGTTTTCCTCGGCAAATTTACCTGTATCGTCTACCTTGAAGGTTACGTAAAAGGTAGATGCCTTGAGAACGGTTATCTTATGAACGTTGGGATTAACTGTTTCAATATTCAGATTTTTTATACTGATGTTCTCGCAATTCTTTATAAGAAGGTGTGTCATTTCACCGTCCATAATAAAATTGGAGTCGCAACAGTCAATGTCCATATTTTTAACGTTTTCGATAACTATGGCACATTTACGAATATTGGGCTTGGCACCCTTTTCATATTCCTGCGGTGCAGTGGTGTTGGATATATATATTTCACGCTCTGCCGCATTTTTGCTGCAAAAAACATAGTTCCCCGTCATAAGGGTAAGGTTTTTATTAACCGCAGTCTGAGCAGTTGTGTTAAAAAGATTTCGGAGATTAACGGTCGATTCAGTATTTGGTTTAACGCTGAATGACTCAGGGTATATTACCAAAGGTTTTTCACCACCTGATTTTTATACTACTACATATAATACATTACAGATAATTAAAAAGCAATAACGCAATTATGAATAATGGAAAAATGCACAAGAAAAGACCACCGCATAACTGAGCGATGGTCTTTTCTTGAACATAGAAAGCTTTACCTTCCTGCGTATCGTATTGGCAAGGTTATAGTAACACGACAATGTTGTGGAAATATTGCAACTTTATGAATAAATTGTGAACATTTTAAAAGTTTATTCACAAAAAAGAAATATAAAATCCGTCTTTGTTTAAATTCAACAACTAAGAGAGTTAGTCTTTGTGCATAACCTTGAAAATACAAAACAAGCTAATTTCCCCCAAAAGACTTATTGAAACATAGCGAATAATGTGATAAATTATTATTGTATATTATCCGCAAGGCGGACAACGGAGGTAATCTTTATGTCAAATATTCTTGATGCTTTTAAAGAAAAGCAGGTTGAATCAAAGGAATACACAGGCAAAAAAATCAGGGTTGGCATTATCGGTTGCGGCTGGATTGCAGAAGCACACCTTAAGAGCTACCTTAACTGCGACGACGTTGAGGTTGTTGCATTTGCAGATATCATCCCCGGCAAGGCAGAGGCTTTTGCCAAGGCAAACGGTGTTGAGGGTAACTACTACCTCAGCGACAGAGAAATGATTGACAACGAAAAGGAGCTTGATGCTGTTTCAATCTGTACTTACAACCGTCAGCATGCTCCCTGTGCAATTTATGCACTTGAGCACGGTGTGCACGTTCTCCTTGAAAAACCCATGTGTGTTACAATCGAGGAAGCAGTTGAAATCTGCAAGGCTGAAAAGAAGAGCGGTAAGATTCTCTCAATCGGCTTCCAGCCCCGTTTTGACGAAAATATGAAGATGGTTAAGAAAATCTGCGAGAGCGGTGTTCTTGGCAAAATATACTATATTCAGACCGGTGGCGGCAGAAGAATGGGTATCCCCACTCCCTTCGGCACATCCTTCATTCAGGAAGACACTGCAGGTCTCGGTGCTCTCGGTGACATCGGTTGCTATTCACTTGATATGGTGCTCAATGCAATCGGATAT
>JAZNLJ010000002.1:0-12169 GCA_045579005.1 Acutalibacteraceae bacterium
TTAATAAAAGAGGGGATCCGTTTTTTGTATCAATAGGGGTGGCACCGGGGGTTATATCCTCGTCCCGGGAATTATCTTGTATAATCCCCGGGATTTTTTATATTTTATTACTAGTAAATTATTTCAGATACGGAGGTATAATACAATGTACAGAACTCATCGTTGCAACGAAATTAGAGAGCAACACATCGGTAATGTCGTTGAGCTTGCCGGTTGGGTTGACGTTGTCCGTGACCACGGCGGCGTTCTCTTTGTGGATTTGCGTGACGAAACAGGTATCACACAGGTAGTTGTTCACGACGAAAATCTTCTCAAGGGTGTCAGCAAGGAAACAGTTATTTCTGTTCACGGCACCGTTGCTAAGCGTGACGAAAGCACAGTAAACCCCAAAATCGAAACAGGTCTTGTTGAGCTTATTGCAGATGACCTTAAGGTACTCGGTCTTTGCAGCAGGGACATACCCTTTGAAATCGGCTCAAAGGACACTAACGAAAACATCCGACTCAAGCACAGATTCCTCGATTTGAGAAATCCTGCTTTGCACAATAACATTATTCTTCGTTCAAA
Organism: Acutalibacteraceae bacterium; assembly: GCA_045579005.1. Taxonomy (GTDB): domain Bacteria; phylum Bacillota; class Clostridia; order Oscillospirales; family Acutalibacteraceae; genus DTU089. The sequence goes on from JAZNLJ010000002.1 coordinate 568, forward strand.
AGTTATCGGTCACATGCGCCGCCTTATGGAGGAAAGAGGCTTCCTTGATATTCAGACCCCTATCCTCACCGCATCATCACCCGAAGGTGCACGTGACTTCCTTGTACCTTCACGTAAGCACCCCGGTAAGTTCTATGCACTTCCCCAGGCACCTCAGCAATTCAAGCAGCTTCTTATGGTGTCAGGCTTTGATAAATATTATCAGATTGCGCCTTGCTTCCGTGACGAGGATGCTCGTGCAGATCGTTCACCCGGTGAATTCTATCAGCTTGACTTTGAAATGGCTTTCTCAACACAAGAAGAAGTACTTAAAGTCTGCGAAGATGTTGTAAGCGATATTTTCCGCACATTCACCGATAAAAAGGTTACTGATACACCCTTCAGATGCATCCCCTTTGCAGAGGCTATGGCAAAATACGGCTCTGACAAGCCTGACCTTCGCAACCCCCTTGTTATCTGCGACCTTACAGATATGTTCAAAAGAGTTAAATTCAAGCCATTTATGAACAAGCCTGTAAGAGGTATTGTTGCTCCCTGCAAGAACGAGAGATGGTTCTTCGACAAATCTCTCAACTTTGCTACAAAGCAGGCAAAGATGGCGGGTCTTGCCCACATTACTCTTCTTAACGCTGAAACCTATGAATTTAAGGATGACCCCATCGTTAAGGTAATGACCGAGGAGGAAAAGCGCGAAATCGTTGAGGTTACAGGTGTTAAAGAAGGTGAAACAATCTTCTTCATCTGCGACACAGTTTCAAACATCGCAGATAAGAATGCCGGTGTTATCCGCACATGGCTTGGTAATGAGCTTGGCCTTATTAAAAACGATTCGTTTGAATTCTGCTTTGTTGTTGATTTCCCCATGTATGAAAGAGATGAAATCACTGACAAGATTATTTTCACACACAACCCCTTCTCAATGCCTCAAGGCGGTCTTGAAGCACTTGAAACAAAAGATCCCTGCGAAATTCTTGCTTATCAGTATGACCTTGTATGTAATGGTATCGAGTTGGCATCAGGTGCAGTAAGAAACCACAGCCCCGAGATAATGCGCAAGGCTTTTGAAATTGCAGGATATAGCGAGGACGAGGTTGAAAAGCGTTTCAGCGCCCTTTACAATGCATTCCAGTTCGGTGCTCCCCCTCACGCAGGTATGGCACCCGGTGTTGACAGAATTGTAATGCTCCTTGCTGAGACAGAAACAATCCGTGACGTAATCGCATTCCCCCTTGACGGTACTGCACAGGATCAGATGCTTGGTGCACCCGGCGAGGTTACTGAGCTTCAGCTTTACGAAGCAAACGTAAGCATCCGTGGTAAGGGCGGTGCAGATATGATGGGCTCAGAAGGCTCTGACACATCAAACTTCACTGCAACTGTAAACTCAGCAAAAACAACTGTTAAAACAAAGGAAAGCAAGCTCAAGGACCTTGAGTCAGTTAATGAGCTCAGCTTCACCGCAGACGAAAAAAAGACTATGCAGAGCATTCTTGACACAATGGCCAAGAGCGAAGCAGACCTTTCAAAGATAAATACTGCCGACGTTGAAGCAATGGTTTACGTAATGCCTATGACAAACGTTCTCCGTGCAGATGCAAGAAATCAGCTCTTCAACAGAAATGAGCTTCTTGAGGGTGCTCCTCAGAGCACAGATGACAGCTGGCAGGTTCCCAGACTTGTAAAGTGAGGTGACACAGGTGAAATATTATATTAACGAAATCAAAGCTACAGGCACTATTGCCGTAGATGATACACTCCTTGTAAAAGAAATTCCTGCAACGGCAGGCTCAAAGATGCTTGAGAGCTTCAAGCCCCTATTCAATGCAGAGGTTGTTGACAGACTTCTCGGTACAGGCTACGAGCTTTCAGGTAAGACAAACGTTGGTGAGTTCGGTCTTGACCTTCTTGGTGAGACATCTTACTTTGCAGACGGTGACAAAACACTTAAGGGTGCTGCCGCATCATTGGTTGCTGAAGGCAAAATTAAGGCAGCAATCAACGTTGACCTTAACGGTGCACCTCGTCGTGGTGCAGCACTGGCCGGTGTTGACTTCATTAAGCCTACCTATGGTACAGTTTCACGTTATGGTGTAATTGCCTGTGCATGCTCAGGTGAGACAGTTGGTGTTACTGCAAAGAATGCGGAAACAATCAAGGAAATTCTCACTGTAATCGCAGGTAATGATAAAAAGGATGGCACAAGCCTTCCCGCAAAAAAATATGAGTACTCACTGTCCGAGGACGTTACTGCAATGAAATTCTGTGTTATCACAGAACTTTATGACAAAGCATCCGACGAGGTTAAAGCAAAGATTGATGCTTATGCAAGCGCACTCGAAAACAAGGGTGCAAAGGTTGACAAGGTTTCACTTGACCTTGTAACTGCTGCACAGACAGCATGGCAGATTCTTATGGCGGCCGAAACAACAAACAACCTTTCACGCTTCGACGGTGTTAAATACGGCTACCGTACACCCGAGTACAAGAACATTGATGAGCTTTACGTAAAAAGCAGAACAGAAAGCCTGGGATTCCTTACAAAAGCAACAATTATTTACGGTTCGGACGTTCTTGCAAAGGACAAATACGAGGCCTGCTATGACAAGAGCCTTCGTTTACGTCGCGTAATTGTTGACAAAATTAAAGAAATCCTTGCATCATACAACGCAATCATCACACCTGCTTGCAGTAAGTTAAGCTATGAAAAATACGATTTATCCGAAGCCTTCACAAAGGTTTATGAGGAAAGCGTATTTACCGCTATCCCTTCTGTTACAGGCTTACCCGCAATGGTAACAGGCGGCATTCAGCTTATTGCAGATTCATTTAAAGAAAGCACACTTCTGAGCGTTGCTCATAGTGTAGAAAAGGAGGAGGCCTAAGTATGAAATACGAACTTGTTATAGGTCTTGAAACTCACGTTGAGCTTTCTACCGATTCAAAGCTTTTCTGCTCCTGTGGCGGTCACTCAAGTCCCAAGGAGCCTAACGACTGTGTATGTCCCGCATGTAGCGGTATGCCCGGTATGTTACCCGTAACAAATAAGCACGCTGTCGAATTAGCAGTTAAGGCCGGCTTTATGCTTAACTGTAAAATCAATCAGTACACAACATTTGATAAAAAGAGCTACTACTACCCCGACCTTCCCTGTGCATATCAGATTACACAGTGGTTTAATCCCATCTGTGTTGAAGGTAGCGTTGACGTAAACGGCAGACAGATCGGTATCAAGCAGATTCACCTTGAGGAAGATGCAGGTAAGCTTGTTCACGATGAAGCTACAAACACATCATTCGTTGACTTCAACCGTACAAGTGTGCCTCTTATTGAAATTGTCAGCAAGCCTGATTTCCGTTCATCCGAGGAAGTAATTTCATACCTTGAAAAGTTGAAATCAAACCTTCAGTTTGCAGGTATTTCCGAGTGTGAAGAAGGCGCTATGAGATGCGATGTTAACATTTCTGTCCGCCCCGAAGGTTCAACAGAGTTCGGTGTTCGTTCCGAAATCAAGAATATGAGCTCGCTTTCCGAAATAAAGGATGCTATTGAGTTTGAAAAGGTTCGTCATGTGGATGCTATTGAGCGCCACACAGAGATGCTTGTTCAGGAAACACGTCGCTGGGATGACGTCAAGAGACGTACCTTCCCAATGCGTAATAAGGAAACTGCGGCTGATTACCGCTACTTCCCCGACCCCAACCTTATGCCCATCGTGATTGACGATGAATGGCTCGAGGAAATCCGCGCAAGTATGCCCGCAACCTCCGACGAAAAGACACAGTACTATGAGTCAATGGGTATCGCATCTAAAGAAGCTGCAGTTCTTGCATCTGAGAGAAAGCTCAGTGATATGTTTGACAAGGTTGTTGCAACAGGCAGAAGCGCAAAGAGTGTTGCCTCCTGGATTCTTACAGAATGTATGGGTATCATGAAGAGACTTGAAATCACAAGCCTTGAAATAGCTCCGGAAAAGCTTGCAAGAATCATTGAACTTGTTGATAATGGTGAAATCACACGTGCCGCAGGTAAGAAGGTTCTTTCAGCAGTATTCGAGAAGAACGTTGATGTTGACGCCTTCTGTGAAGAGAACGCACTCAATCAGAAAATTGACGAAGGCGCTATCCTCGACACAGTACGCAAGGTAATTGCAGAAAACGAAAAGGTTGTTGCCGACTACAAGGGCGGTAAAACAAAAGCTATGCAGTCGCTTTTCGGTTGTATCATGCGTGAGCTTAAGGGCAACGGTGACCCTGCAATCATCAGAACACTCCTTGAATCAGAGCTTAATAAATAAGTCAAAACACAAACAGTGAACAACCTCCTGTGATAGTTCAAGCTACCACAGGAGGTTTTACTACGTTAAAAACTCAATAATATCAGAAGCGATAATCAAAATCGCCAATCTATTAATTCTCTTAATATCATTACAATTCTGTTTATAAAGTTTGTAAATTCAAAATTCAGGTATGAAACAGGGTCTGAGAAATCCCAATCTTCTTCTTTGATTGTAATATCCTCTTCATCAACAAAGTATCCCGGCTCAAGAAAAGCCTTTGTTTTCATTTTAGCGTTGAGAATATTTCTGCAAGCCTCACGCATTGCATTACCGAATCCAATGGGATCTATATAATACTGCATTTGTATTGCGGCAACGTGTGAAGGCATATTAAGGAACCATACACCTGTAAGCATTGTATCGTTACCATTATACACAGCCAGAACAGGACTCATATATCCGTTACCGATGAAGTTGTTGGAATAATCAGACACAACAAAACCATCATACCCCCACTCCTTACGAAGCAAATCGACAAGAAGCTCTGAACAAGCACCGCACCAATCAGTACCAAGTCTGTTATAAGCTGACATCACACCATAGCAAGCAGATTCCTTAACAGGAATCTCAAATGCCTTAAGGTAAATCTCACGCATAGCCTGTTCATCTGCCCAGGTGAAAACACCTGCACGCTGTGATTCCTGATCATTCATAACAAAGTGCTTGATGGTTGTAACAAGCTGCTGACCCCAGGCACCATCTATAATTGCAGAAGCCATTGCACCTGAAATGACAGGATCCTCTGAGAAATATTCAAAGTTTCTGCCACCCATAGGATTTCTGTGAATATTAGCACCGGGAGCATACCAGATATCAGTACCGATACATCTTGCTTCGATACCTACACTGTCACCCATCTTGTACGCAATTTCTTTATTCCACGTGCAAGCAATTGCGGTTGCACAGGGATAGGCGGTACCGCTGTCTGTATACGCAATACCGTGAGCACCCTTGATACTTGAAGGTCCGTCGTTATCCCACGTTGCAGGAACACCAAGTCTTTCAATACCTTCGGTCTGATAACCGCCACGGGCAACAAGATTTGTCATTTCATCAAGGGTAAGTTGGTCAAGGAACGGGTCCATAAGCTCTTCGTTTTCGTAAACATCCCGAAGCTTTATTACACCCGTGCTATGTTTAACACCCATTTTGGGTGCGGTACCATCTTTGGTTGGTGAAGGATAATCATCCGCATCGTCAATATCATCTGTTTTTACAAGGCTTCTTGCAACAGGATAGGTTGATACCGCATCTGCTCTTGAAAGAACAGTAAAATCTGAATATACGTCATCAAAAAGATTCTTGATTTCAGTACCGGTAATGTTATCATTTTTAATAACAACGTCGTCATCAAGTGTATATGTAAATGAATCTATATGCTCACGGACGTTTTCACCGAGAATAATCTGATAGTCGCCTTTTTCAAGCACCCATGCCTCGTTCTCGAATCTGTCGTAGGAAGCCATATCGCTTACATCAAACTCAACTGTAAGAATCTGGCTCTCAGAAGGTTCAAGCAGACTTGTTTTTTCATAACCACCCAAAGCAATTGCGCTCTTTTCAATTCTGCCTGTGTAAGGTGCACTGTAATAAATCTGGACAGTATCCTTACCGCTGATTTCTCCTGTGTTTGTAACCCTGACGTCAACACTGATTTTATCATTATCTGTGCTATATGAAACGATTTCCTTTGTAAACGAGGTATATGAAAGACCGTGTCCGAAGGGGTACTGAACCTTATCCTTTGCAAAGGTTTCGAAGTAACGGTAACCTACATATATACCCTCCTGATACTCAACGTAGTATTCACCGCCATCATATTCGTATGTACCGAAATTTTGTGTTGAAGGGTGGTCATAGATACTGTAAGCCACTGTATCTGCCAAACGGCCGGAAGGATTAACGTCACCATTAAGCATCTGAGCAACTGCCCTCATACCAAATTCACCCGTAATCCACACAATAGCGGCAGATTTAATGCTTTCATATTCATCAAGAAAGCCCATTTCCATAACGTTGCCGATATTGAAAAGAACTATAACCTCTGAAAAAGTAGTAGCAACCCTTTCCACCATTGCTCTCTCAGTTTCACTCAGGCTGAGTGTTTCGGGAGAAAGATCGGAGTTCTCCGCACTTGTTCTGCCGATAACTATAATAGCTGTATCCGAAAATGCCTTTGCCCTTGCCATAATATCATCGGTAAGCTTTTCAGGATTCATTTCATTAAGTGCGCTTTTTGCAAACACAAGCTGAACCAAGTTATTAAAAACTGTGCTTCCTGTTTTAAGAATTTCATCAGAACTGCAATATTTATCATAAAGCTCCATAAGCTCTGCATTATATGCAATTCCTGCTTCGTCAAGTGCCTCATAAAAATATACCGGGTCGTGGGTTGTGATAGCACCGGAACCTGCACCGCCCAAAAACGGTACAACAGATGCCGCACCGAAAACATTTACCTTTCTACCTGCAAGAGGTAACGAATTCTCCTCATTTTTAAGAAGAACTATACCCTCCTGCTCGATCTCAACAGCAACCTGACTTGACATTGCAACTACGTCATCCGGTATATTGCCGCTCACAGCAAGCGACGGTATAGCCAGACAACTCATAAAAATTGTCAAAACAAGTATTACTGCAGTAATCTTATTCAATCTTTTCATATTGCCATCTCCTTAGTAAAACATTACCTTTGATTACACTATAACAAAAAAATTGAACATAATCAATATTTTTTTGACAATATTAACAAAACACTCCTTGGTATTTACGTTTCCAAGGAGTGTTGACGTGTAAAGAATTATTTTTTATCCGATCGGTAATTTAACCGTCACTTTAAACAAATCGCCGTCAATTGTTATATGGAGCGAACCACCCTGAAGCTTGCACAAATCCTTGGCAATAGATAAGCCGAGACCATTCCCCTCTTTGCTTCGGGATTCGTCCCCCCTGACAAAACGCTCTGTCAATTCCTCTGCCGAGATATTAAGCTGTTCCTTTGAAATGTTCTTAAGCTCAAAACAACCGAAATCACCTTCTCGGTAAACAGAGGCGTAAACACGCGTGTTGGTAGCAGAATATTTACGTGCATTGTTCATAAGATTTGATAATATTCGGTAAGTCTTAGTCCCATCAGCATAAACCGTAACGGTTTCATCGGGCTCGTTAAACTTAATTTCATTGCGATTCTTTTCAAACTCAGGTGTGAACTCAACAATAGCCTGAACTGTAAGCTCACACAAATTAAGTTTAGCCTTATTGAGAGTAATGTTACCGGTAGAAACCTTTGAAGCCTCAATCAAATCCTCAATTAGTCGTTTCAGTTTATCCGACTGAACGTTAATTGTTTCAATATAACCCTTTGCCTGTTCATCCCGGATATCGCATTTACTCAACAAATCCGAATAATTTATAAGTGAAGTCAAGGGAGTTTTCAGATCGTGTGATACGTTTGTGATAAGCTGTGTTTTCATCTGCTCCTTCTTGACCGCTTCTGCTACTGCGCTTTCGAGCTGAGCGTTTGAATTGCTGAGATTATCCGCAAGTGTAAGGAGCGATGTTGCAACCTTGCGTTTATCGTCAAACACGACGTCCTTACCCTCGCCCGATGCAACGATAATCTTATCAAGATTCTTGACGTATCGTGCAAGGCAATAGGCAACTGTTGTATTGAAAACGAGTGCCATTAAAATGAATATAATACCGATATTATCCCAAGCAGCAATAGTCAATACAGCAAGGCATAAGTTTACAAGTGCATAGGCAATAAACAGGAATATCACCTGAATTTTAAATGATTTGGGCTTGTATTTAAACATTTTAAAGAGTTTTCGACAAGCCTTGAAAATGAACCTGAATATTTTATAAATCAATGAGTTTTTGAGAATAGACTTTCCGCATTTACTTTGCCTTACAAGACTACCGAGCCACTCGGTAAGAATTGCGAGGATAGGAATTGCCGAAAAGAAAACATATCTGTACAAGTGAGTATCCAAGCCGTAATTCTCAATAAAATCAACAAGTAGAAATCCTACCGTACCACCAAACAATGCAACAAGACCCAAAGAAAGTATGGTGTGAATATCATTCGGTAATTTGTCAATAAAGTAATTCTCGGGTGTTGTATTCCCCTTTTTGTATCCCAAGGATTTCAGCCAGAATGCAAGAAGAATAATACCAACCGCAACACTTATGATGAACTTAATAAGTAAATAATGGGCATTCTCGGTACATGCAACGTTGTATGAGTTAAACATATCAAAATAAATGTCCTCACCGCTCCTGAAGCTCTCGTCATAGTACAGACACAAAACACTACCCTTGCTCAAGGAAGCTGTTGTTTCATCAATGTGAACACTCTCGAAGCCCTTGATTTCAAACTTATCGTTTGTAAAAAGAACATAGTTATCTTTTGACCTGATGTCGTCGGGAATAGCATTAATATTACTTACAACCCTACCGTCTAACGTAACAATGTAATATTTAAGGTTTTCACGTTCTTCCAGGGTTCCGATAGCATCGCCGCTACTGAAACTTTCCCTATACACATCATCAACAGCATTATCATATTCCTTGCTGATATATTCCTCAACATCTGTCTCACCATAGGTATACGGAATATCAATATGAAGCTCAAATGCCGCTTTGTTCTCGGCTGATATATTAAATGTTACATCAAGATTACAAGCCATTGAGCTTTGAAGAGCATCACCACGCACAAGGCTCTCGTACTGCAGAAATTCAAGTCCGTCTTTTGTAGCCAAGGCATATTCTGCAACAGAAATATTTTTGGGAACATTCTTGTTAGCGAACATATTGTAAATTCCCGAATCTATTGTTGTGGTTTCTGTCTGAGAATTGGTAGAAGCCTCTGTTTCTGCTACAGTAGGAACGGTATTCTCATCTGTTGTTGCAGTTCCTTCTGTGGGTTCCAATCTGATATACACAGAGTTATATGAATCGGATATAGCCGTTGTAACCTCTTCACCGACAAATTGACCGTCAATGTAGCCGTCTGCAGAATCCTCGTAGAGGTAATATTCATCACCCCAGTTATTAACCGCATACTGAAGCTCTGCTTTAATCATATCTGCCTTCGATTTCAAAAAGGCATCTTTCATCTCCTTAACTGCCTGCTCCTTTTGTGCGGCAGCAGACTCATCGAAGGCTACATAATTCTCACGGGCAACAGCTGCGGAATTAAAGAAATCCACGATAAAATAATCAGAAAACATTCCCGATTCCATAAAAGGCTTATACTCACCCGTAACAAAATTTTCTACACCAATGACATAAGCGCACAAAATGAACTTACCTGCAGTCAGTAAGGCAAAGCTAAAAACGAGTAAAACTAACAACCAACACAGGAATTTTGTTACAACAGAATACTTAATACTTCTCAACTTTGTATCCAAGACCCCACACCACCTTTAAATATTTAGGTTCTTTAGGATTAATCTCAATCTTTTCGCGGATGTTTTTGATATGTACGGTAACTGTTTTTTCAATCTTGAAGGCAGGCTCATTCCACACCGCCTCATAAATCTGTGAGCTTGAAAGCACTCTGCCTATATTCTTCATAAGATATTCAAGAATGCTGTATTCGCGAGCAGTAAGTTTCACAGGGTCACCATCAACACACACTTCCTTTGAGTCTGTATCAAGAGATAAACCGCCTGTTATAATGGTAGTTTCATTTTTCACCATACTGCCAAGTGTTGCGTAACGTCTGATTTGTGAACGCACACGTGCAACGAGCTCCAAAGGATTAAAGGGCTTTGTAACATAGTCGTCACCGCCGAAGCCGAGACCCGTTATTTTATCCGTATCCTCACTCTTTGCAGAAAGGAAAATAATGGGAAGATTGTGCTTTTCACGAATCTTCACAGTTGCTCTCAGACCATCAAGGCGAGGCATCATAACGTCCATAACGAGGCAATGGATTTCATTTGTGTCCACCATCTCTACCGCTTCAACACCGTCCGAAGCAGTCAGCACGTTATACCCTTCGTTTTCAAGATAAATTCTTATTGATTCAAGAATTGCTGAATCATCGTCACAAACAAGAACTGTGTACATTATTTAACCTCCGGAAGTTAAATTGTTGTCAACCTAAGGAAAAACATCCGCTGATTGTCTTATCCTGATTGTATTTTACATTACCATAATCAAAACAGAGTAATGAAAAAGTTAAGAAAAGATAAAGTTTATAAGCTCATTTTACAATAATGAATTATTCTTTTCAACTGAAAATACTTGAAACAACGTTGCGTGAATTGTATTATAAAACCATAGTGAGGTGTTTTATATGAGTAACAGTATTGTTAAAATATCAAAAGATAACTTTTCAACAACCAACAATGGCATATTTCAAGGCTGGGGCACAAGCCTTTGCTGGTGGGCACACAGAGTGGGCTACTCTCCCGCACTGACCGAGAAATCTGCAAAGCTGTTTTTCGGTGACGATGGACTAGATCTTAATGTTATGCGATATAACATCGGTGGTGGCGACGACCCGTCACACAAGCACATTACACGTACTGATTCTATGATTCCCGGTTGGCTCAGATATGATGAAGTAACAGGTGATTTCACCTATGATTATGACGCTGATAAAAATCAATTAAACGTGCTCAAAGCCTGTTATGATGCTTCGGGGAACGATGCCTTTGTTGAGGTTTTCTCTAACTCGCCACCCTACTTTATGTGCAAAAGCGGTTGCTCCTCGGGTGGTGAAGACCCGAATAAAAACAATCTCCGTGATGATTGCTACGAAGCATTTTCAAAGTATCTTGCAGACGTTACCGAATACATAAACAACACACTTGATATTAAGGTTTCATCCATATCTCCTATGAACGAGCCTGACACAGACTTCTGGCACTATATGAGTGAGAAACAAGAGGGCTGTCATTTTGACCCCGGTAACAGTCAGAATAAAATCATATGGACAACCGCACGTGAAATACGTGCAAAGGGGTTAAATCATATAGATATTGTTGCAAGTGACGAAACCTCTACAGACAGGGCACTCAATAGCTACAACCAATACACACAGGAAGTAAAGAACATTATTGACAGAGTCAGCACCCATACATATGACACAAAGAAAATCGACAAATTAGGCAGGCTGATGAAAGCAGAGAACAGAAATCTGTGGATGAGTGAAACAGATTGGAGCTCAGTTTCAGGAAAAGGCGCAGGTGAAATGGGTGCAGGTCTGTGGTTTGCAAATAAGATTATATCCGACATAAACGCCCTCTCCCC
>JAZNLJ010000003.1:0-15585 GCA_045579005.1 Acutalibacteraceae bacterium
GATATGCACAGTCAATACCGAGACCGCCTGAGAAAATACCGTCAGTTTTGCTTCTGGGTTTTCTCTTCATAATGTTTGACTCAGGTTTTTCAAGACCGAGAGCAAGTGCGGGGAAACAGTCTGTTACAAGGTTAATGAAAAGAAGGTGGGGAGCTTCAAGAATTTCGAAGCTCATAATTGTTGCAAAGAAAATTGAAACAACCTCGGAAAGGTTTGAACCAAGAAGGAACTGAATTGCTTTACGGATGTTATCGTAAATTCTTCTGCCTTCACCAACTGCGGAAACAATTGTTGCAAAGTTATCGTCAGTAAGAACCATATCTGCAACGTTCTTTGTAACGTCTGTACCTGTGATACCCATACCAACACCGATATCGGCACTCTTGATAGAGGGAGCATCGTTAACACCGTCACCTGTCATAGCGGTAACGTAGCCCTTTGCTCTCCATGCGTTAACAATTCTTGTTTTGTGTTCGGGTTGAACACGAGCGTAAACGAAGATGTTTTCAACGATTTTTTCGAACTCTTCGTCAGAGTATTTATCAATGTCAGCACCCATCATTGCCTGTGAGTCGTCCTTGAGAATGCCAAGCTCACGTGCAATAGCCTTAGCGGTGTTGATGTGGTCACCGGTAATCATAATGGGAGTGATACCTGCACTGCGGCACTCAACGATGGCATCCTTTACCTCAGGGCGAACAGGGTCAATCATACCTGTAAGTCCGATGAAAATCATATCGTATTCAAGTGATGCGGAGTCGTAAACCTCAGGTGCAGATGTATACTCTTTATATGCAACTGCGAATACACGGAGTGCCTTGTTGCCCATTCTGGTGTTTTCCTCAGCAGCCTTTGCAAGGATAACATCATTCATAGCAACAACATGACCGTCAACAAGAGCGTGAGTGCATTTTTTGAGGATTTCATCGGGAGCACCCTTTGTGTACTGAACAAATTTTCCGTCAACACTGTGACGTGTTGACATCATCTTTCTGCCTGAGTCAAAGGGAACTTCACCCGCACGGGGATTAGCCTCAACAAGGTCAGCCTTTTTAAGACCTAATGTTGCCGCATAGTTAATGAGGGCAACCTCGTCAGGCTCGCCTGTGCCTTTACCATCTTCCTCGACCTCAGCATTGGTGCAAAGTGCCATTGCAGTTGCAAGGAGCTTTTCATCCTGTGCATAGTGGTCAACAACGGTCATTACGTTCTGTGTGAGCGTACCTGTCTTATCAGAACAGATAATCTGTGTACAACCAAGAGTTTCAACGGCAGTCATCTTACGGATGATAGCATTCTTCTTGGACATATTGGTAACACCGATTGAAAGAACAATGGTCATAACTGCAACAAGACCCTCGGGAATAGCCGCAACAGCAAGAGCAATAGCAGTAATGAAAGAATGAAGACCAACGTCCATAAGCTCAGGCTTTACGAGCACGTCGGGATTGTTAAGGGGCATAATGTATTGTGTGATGATGTTGTAGCCGAAGATAACGATACAAACACCGATAACAAGCTTTGTAAGAACCTTGGAAAGCTGTTCAAGTTTGATTTCAAGGGGGGTCTTGCTCTCTTCAGCGGTGGAGATAGCGTCGGCAATCTTGCCCATCTCAGTGTCCATACCCGTGGCAACAACTACTGCTTTACCACGTCCGTAAACAAGGGTAGAGCCCATATATGCCATATTCTTACGGTCACCGAGGGGAACTTCGGATTCCTTTGAAAGTGTAAGAATCTGCATAATCTTGCTTACGGGAACAGATTCACCTGTAAGAGCAGCTTCCTCAATTTTCATGCTTGCACATTCAAAGATACGGCAGTCAGCAGGGATAGCATCACCTGCATCGAGAAGTATAACGTCACCAACAACAAGGTCTTCACTCTTGATGTTGACGATTTTGCCGTCACGGAGAGTTTTTGTTGTAGCGGCAGACATTTTCTGCAATGCTTCAACAGCCTTTTCCGCCTTGTTCTCCTGGATAACACCGAGAATAGCGTTAATAAGAACAACAGCAAGAATAATGATCGTGTCTGTGGGAATGAACATACCTTGTGCAGGATCATGCTCGATGAACTCGGTAACGGCAGAAATAACAGCCGCAACAATGAGAATGATAATCATCGGGTCCTTCATCTGGTCAAAGAACTTTTTGAGAGTTGAGTCTTTCTTTGCTTCAGCAAGCTTGTTTTTGCCGTTCTTTTCAAGTCTGGCAGCAGCTTCCTGCGAGGAAAGACCTGCTTCACTTGACTGAACCTCAGCAAATACTGCTTCAGCAGTTTCGAGATAATGCTTCATTAGAAAATCCCTTTCAAATTTATTCAAAGGAGAGAAAATAAAAAGACCTTTACCACACTTGAGGTAAAAGTCTCACTCTTTAAGGTGAAGGCGGGCTATTGCCGTATTGACGACCTACACCGCACCTTTGTGCGAGTTACTCCCTTTTGTTGGAAAATATTATACAATATAATTGTGGTTTTGTAAATAGTTTTTCTTTAAATAATATAACGGATAGCGAATCATTGATTGCTATCCGTTATCACTTATTTGGGCTCAATCACTATCGGCTGTATTTGCTTACCCTTAAGTGCCAGTTCAAGTGTGGGTTGTATCTGTGTGAAATCTGCCACCATTGACGTGGGCTTTTTAAGTGCATCGTCTTCACCGAATGGGACGAAGTATACGTTTTTATAGTTTAACAGAGCACCGATATTTTTTCCTGCATTTGAAAGTGCATCGTTTGTTGATGGTGCGATTATAAGAGGTCTGCCGTTTCTCAGGTGAGCCTTTGCCGCGAGAGTTACAGATGTGTCGGTTACACCCCAAGTCAGCTTTGCAAGTGTGTTGCCTGTGCAAGGTGCTATTATTAGTGCATCAAGCATCTTCCGGGGACCTATTGGTTCTGCCTGTGGTATGGTATGAATTATTCTGTTGCCTGTTATTTCTGTGAACTGTCTGCGCCAATGTACGGCATCGCCGAAGCGGGTGTCAAGTGTATATGAATTATCTGACATTATTGGAATTATGTCGTAACCTGCTTCTTTCAGCCTTTTAACTTCTTCAAATACTGCTTTGAATGTGCAGAATGAACCGCAAATTGCAAAACCTACTGTTGTCAATCCAGTACCCCCTTTGCTTTTAAAATGGGTAAAACTGAGCGACCGATTATTTCACCTGCGGTACGTGGTGCCACCTTGCCGGGTAGTGAGCCTGCTTTTACTACCTCAAACGCAAGCTCCTTGGCTCCTTGGAAATCTATTCCGAAGGGTGCAGATGCGGTTTCAATCAGTAGGCAATCGGGATTTAAATGTAGCATAACGTCCTTGTCAATCACCTTTGAGGGTACAGTGTTTATAAGGGCGTCAAAGTCATTTAACCCTTGTTCTAATTTGTCGTAGCTCTCCGCTTTTATTGATTTTGTGTAAGCACAGGCAAAGTCCTGCTCCTTACGTGCAAATATGGTTACGTCTGCACCAAGCGCTTTCAGGGTAGATGCCAATACTTTACCAACCTTGCCGTAACCCGTTACGGCACACTTCATACCATGAATTGTTATTGGTGTTTTTTCAATAAGTATCTGCAAAACGCCCTCTGCTGTGGGAACTGCATTATATATTGCAAGCTCGTCAAGCTTCATATAGTCGTAGCATTCCGCACCCCGTGAACGGATTTCCTCTGAAAAGCTTGGTGGTATTTTACCTCCGATGAATAACTTGCCGGGTATGGCAAGTGCACATATATCCGATAATAAAACCGTTTCGTCAAAGAGGGGGGTGTTCAACGTTGTTCTGTCACGGCTTAAGGGAAGCGGCAGAATGATACAATTTGCCTCATTTACCGCCTCTGTCAGCGTTTTATAGCAATCTGTCTGATTAAATGCAAAATAACATACCTTGAAGCTCTGCTTTTCCAGGTATTCACCAAGGTAAAGTGAACGGTCGTCACCGCCCAGAATTAAAAAAATATTATCTTTCATAGGAATAATCAATCCTCTCGATATATCATATTCCTGTGAAAGATAATTGTGATTTAAAATATTGTTGTCAGCGTTGGCTCGTTGCCTGCGATTATTTTGTTAAGACCTGTCTTGCATTCCTGCAGGTGTAGTAGGGCGGTAGGGTAGTCCTTACAGTTCAGGAAATATATTGCGGTATTCAAGGAACCGCGTATTTCAAGGGTTTCCCCCTGACCTGTAAGCAGATTTAACACAGGTCGGTGTTTTTCGAATAAATCTATCAGTTCAATAAACTGTTCTTCTGCCTCTGTGTGATTTTCTTTAATAAGGCTTGTTTCTGCCTGATCAATTTTTTCTATCATTTTTGTACAACTGTATTCAATGTAGCTTAGTGAGAAAATACCCAGTATAAGGCTTATTCCGAGAAAGATAAATGCAACTTTGGGTCTGTTCATATCACTTCTCCTTGTTTATTGTAAAAAAATTTTTGCTTTTTGTCACAGTCATAAGCAAAATGTTTTTTATGTCAATTCTGTCATTTTTGATTTTTCTGTTTATTTCATCAAGGGTGACAGGGGAATCCTCAAGGGATGATTCAATAATGTTCCCGTCAACGATTACCACACAAGGTGCATCAGTTGTTTTCTTGGGGCTTTTATAGGTTTCCTGAGTGAGGGGTTGTTTATTTTGTTTCAACAGAACGGACAAGGTTCCGTTTGTTTCCACCACCGCATATTCAACCTCGTTTATGTCAAAAACATCATTCTGTCGTAAGGCGGACAAAACCTCATCTACTGTAAAGCGAAGTTCCTTCAGATTTTTTTGGTTGAGTTTGCCGTTTTTGATAAGTGTTATAGGTTTGCCGTCACTTGCATACCTGAATTTAAGACTTTTTCTGGCTATCAGTGAACTGAATATTTCAAATGCCACCAGTAGCATAAGGGAAACCACTGTGTTTATAAGTGGCTGTGTCGGGTCCGTAATGGGTGTTGCGGCTATTTCTGAGATAAGGATTGTTATAACCAACTCACCGGGTTGCAGTTGTCCGAGTTGTCGTTTTCCCATAATCCGCACACAAAGACTGACGAAACAGTAGATTATAAAGGTTCTGATTATTGTTCCAATCATAAAATCACCATAAATTGTTTTTTCCTGTTTCTGTCTGAATATACAAGCATAATCGGGTTAAAACACTATTGGTGATTTTTATGAAAAACAAGCCGTTTTTGTATGTTGATGACATTAAAGAGCCACAGTTCGGCTCAATCAGAAAAGACCCTCTGGAGAACGGTAGAGTTATAAAGAAAGCCTTTGAGGGAAGCTTTGATATTGTGGTAAAAAAGGGGTATTGTGGCGGTAAAACCGTTGTTTTTGCCAACTGTGACGGACTTTGCAATTCACAGAAAATAGCTGATAATGCCATAAGACCTCTGTTGCAGTTTGAAGGTGAGCTTCCTGATGAAGCTCCTCTCGATTATATTGCTGACAGACTTCTTTGCGGTACGGAACAAAAGCGGGAAACAAGCCTTGACAAAGCCATAATGAATCTTCTGAGAGGAACACTCCTCATATTTATGGAAGGACAAAGCGAATGTATTATCTTCGGTGTACAGGCTATTCCCGAAAGAGCGATTTCCGAACCGGATACCGATGTGCAGGAATTTGGATCCCGTGAGGGTTTTACGGAAAATATAAAGACAAATCTTACACTTGTTCGTAAAAAATTGTGTTCATCAAATTTTACGATTGAAATGCAGGAACACGGCAAAGAGAGTAAAACTCGACTTCTTCTTTGCTATATGAAGGGCAGAGTGAGTGATGAAACTCTTGATGAGGTCAGAGAAAGATTAAATAAGGTTTCGTTTGATACAGTTCTGGGTGCGGGTTATCTCCGACGGTCTCTTGACACAAAACGCAAATCGCTTTTTACGATGGTAGGACAGACCGAACGACCCGATACCTTTGCCGCAAAGCTTTGCGAGGGAAAGGTGGGTATCATTATTGACGGCACTCCCTTTGCCCTTGTTGTACCAAGGCTTTTTATTGAGAATTTTCAAACACTTGATGACTATATAAATCGCCCATATTACGCTACCTTTATGCGATTTGTCCGCTTTCTAGCGTTTATAATCAGTGTGTTTTTACCGGGTATTTTCGTTTCAATAGGACTTTTTCATCAAGAAATTTTACCCGATGATATGTTGTATAACATTGTCCTTATGGAGAGTAACACGTTGTTTACACTAACGGCAGAGGCGCTAATAATTCACTTCATCTATGAAACTGTGCGGGAAGCGGGACTCAGAATGCCCAAGTCAATCGGACACGCGGTCAGTATTGTCGGTGCACTTGTAATCGGTGATGCTGCAGTTACTGCGGGTCTTATTGGTGCACCTATGCTTATTATTGTGGCAATGACAGCTATTTGTTCGCTTGTTTCCTCAGATTTGTATCAGCCCATTGCTATTTTGAGGATAGTATTCATTCTTGTTGGTGGCTTTTCAGGTTTCTACGGTATCATAACAGGTGCCGCTGCACTAATAATAAATCTTGCATCAATGACGGATTACGGAGTGCCGTTTTTAGCACCCTTCAGTCCGTGGCAGAGTGCGTATATGCGCGATACACTAGTAAGAGCATCTACAAGTAAAATTCAAAAAAGAATTTTCAGTATAAATGGACTGAAATCAAAGGGAGCGGGTGATTGATTTGACGGAACGGAAGGTGTCAGCACCTGAGTTTTTTTCTTTGTTGTTTCTGTCAGTATTGAGTACGGTTTTTATGTATATTTCATCGCCGAAAATTCCCATTGCCCGAACAGAAACACTCTTAAGACCTGTTGTGTTTATAATAATCAGCCTCGTTGCAGGTCTACCTGCATATTTTATATATAAAAACAATATCAAGAATGCTGAAAAAGGCTTGGAAGTGAAAGAAACAAAGTTTATTCGTATAGCTGCGTTCGTATTTGGCGCTGTGTATTTTGTGGGTGCGCTTAAGACTATTTTGCGCTTTGATTTGTTTGCAAGCTCTGAGCTTTTCCCGGGAAATGATATGTCGATTTTTCTTATTACAATAGTTATCGTCTGTGGTGTTTTGTCAACAGTTGGTCTGAGTGCTCTTTGTAGGGGGAGTGTGATTTTCTGTTTTATTGTTGTTGGTGCAACGGCTTTTGTAGTGCTTTCCCTTGTTGATGAAATTAATATTCTTAATTTTACACCGCTGTTTTCTGATGGCGTAGGTGAGTTTGCCAAGGATAGCTTTTTGTTTGCCATTCAAGCTGCGGAAATAGGTGCAGTTACCTTGTTTTTGCCACAGATAAAGGGTGAATTCAAGAAGCATTATATTACTTTTATTACTCTGAGCGGGTTTTCCTTTTTTGTTATTCTTGCTTTCGTGGTAGGTTCTCTGGGTTCATTTGCTGATACTCAGCTATTCCCAACTTATACTGCGGTAACGCTTGCAAACTTCGGCTTGCTTGAACGTATTGACGCACTTGAAACCGCAATATGGATATTGTGCGTAGTGGTGAAAATATCATTTTACATTCTCATAACGGTGCAGAGTCTTAAAAAGATTTTTCGGAAGCTTTCAAAAAGAATATTAACTATTGCCGTTTGTACCGCCCTTGGGGTCATTCCGGCGGTTATTTCAAATAATATCGAGGCATTTGGATTTGTGTCCAATAATCTGTTGTCGCTCATTTTATACACAATCAGCGTCGTTATTTTACCTTGTGTCCTGCTTGTATATTACAGAAAGGTGAGACCTTATGAAAAAATGGAAGAGGATATTTAGTATATTTCTTGCAGCTTTACTTTTAATTTCTTTTACTTCGTGTCAGAAGGCGGGAACAGAGCTTTCCCAGCTTATGATAATTCAAGGCATAGGAATAGATACAACGCCAAACGGCTACAAGGTCACCGTTGAAATTCTGAACAATGAGCAAAGTGGTACTCCGTCGGGTGACGGTTCATCGGAAAATAAAACAAAAATATATACTGCTGAAGCTGAAAGTGTTTCGGCAGCTTTGCGTACACTAACCTCAAAAAGTGGTAATCTGCCTCTTTTTGCCCATAACAGGGTTATTGTAATAGGTGAGGGTGCGGCTAACAAAAAACTTTCCGATATTCTCGATTTCTTCCTGAGAAATTATGATTCAAGAGCATCTCAGCTTGTCTGTGTTGCCAAAAATTCCAATGCAGAAAAGATAATCAGAGCAAAGCTTTTGATTGATACTGTCAAAAGTGAGATTCTTGAAAATATGCTTGTGGAAAGCCACAGACAATCGCTGATTCCTCGCGTTAGGGTAATTGACGCCATAAATATTCTCAATACACCCACGGCAGTTCTTTGTCTGCCTGCAGTTACCGTTCAGAAAAATGGTGAAAACGAGGATTTTAAACTTGACGGGTGTGCACTCTACGGAAGTGACGAAACCTTTTCGATGTATATGTCAACGGGTGATGCCGAGGGTCTTGTTTTCCTTACGGATACCGCCCGAAAAGGGTTTCTGACTGCAGAACTTCCTAATGGAGAAAAAGCAGGCTTTGTTATAAATAAGTCAAAAACTCATTACAAAATATCTGAGATAAATGGTGTTTTGCGTTATAATCTCAAAATAAATATTTCCTGTGATATAGACGAGGTAAGCGGTGCGGAATTTTTTAGTACTGATGATGATTTTTTTGAGGTTATCAAGTCAAGCGTAGCGGAAGCGGTAATCAAACGTGCGGAGAATACCCTTGTTGTCCTTAAAGGCAAGCACGGCGGTGATGCAATCCGATATGGAAAACGACTTATGCTATATAACCCCGCACTATATGAAAAGGTAAAAAACGATTGGAATAATATGTTCAAAAAGGCTGTAACAACAGTTACAGTTAAAGTAACAGTCCGCAGAATCGGTGAGGAAACCTTTTACAGTAAAAAGCAATAAAAAATTACCGCTCCCTTTACGGAAACGGTAATCAGTTAATCAATTGAGTTATTCAGCCTTTTCTTCTTTCTTTTTGTGGAAGAGGATTTTGTCAACAGGGAAGTAAAGGAAGAACTGGAGTGCAGAGCAAATCATTGTTGCAATGTTCTTTGCTGCAGCCTCATTGCACCATTCGAAACCAAGGAAAACATCCTTAAGTGTGGGGTTGAGCCATGCAGAGAAGAGGATGAGTGCGATTGTGAAAGCTATGTAGATGGGAAGCGCGATAGCTACATTTGCGCCTGAATTAAATGTTTTCTCTTTATTAACAAAGAATGCAACGATCTGTGCAACAACGTTAGCAACATTGCTTACGATAAAGTAACCGAGACCGCCAACAGCAACAGGATAAACGAAAACCCACCAGCTGAAGTCCTGAGTGTAAAGATCCTTGATTGCGGGAATGAGATTGAGTGTGTTAAGAAGTACGAACTGTACAATCATTGCAAGAAGGCTTACAACGATAAATTTAACAAACTGCCAGATTGTAACAAGGAGTGAACCCTTGGATTCTGCAGCCTTGTCGATGTCTTTCAATTTTGCCATAACAAAATTCTCCTTTTATTGAATAATTTAAAATCATAGTAGCACATAAATTGTAATAAGTCAATAATTAATACGATGCGGTAATTCTAAAAAAGTTTTGACAAAACAAATTCTTTGTTTTATAGTATATTCAGACTCCTTTTGGGGAGCATATAGACGGAAAGGATGTTATATTATGGAACTTAAAGGCTCAAAAACAGAACAGAATCTTCGTACAGCATTTTCAGGCGAAAGCGAAGCAAGGAACAAATACACATACTTTGCTTCAGTAGCAAAGAAGGAAGGTTTCCAGCAGATTTCAGCAATCTTTGAAGAAACTGCAAACAACGAAAAAGAACACGCAAAAATGTGGTTTAAGGAGCACAAAGGCATCGGCACAACTGCCGAAAACCTTGAGGCTGCAGCTGCAGGTGAAAATTATGAGTGGACAGATATGTACGCTACCTTTGCTGAAGAAGCTGAGGAAGAGGGCTTCACCGAGATTGCAAGAAAGTTCAGAATGGTTGCTGCTATTGAGAAAACCCACGAAGAGCGTTACAGAAAGCTTCTTAACAATGTTGAAATGCAGCAGGTTTTCGAAAAGTCGGAGGAAACAATGTGGGAGTGCCGTAACTGCGGTCACCTCGTAATGGGTAAGAAGGCACCCGAGGTTTGCCCCGTTTGTGCACATCCTCAGAGCTACTTTGAGGTAAGAAAAGAAAATTATTAATTTTTTCTGATCGGGAATTACACGGTTGAGAGTTTCATAACTTTCAATCGTGTTTTTTGTTGTGTTTACACAATTATTCAATACACTATTTAGCAAGTAATTTCGTTGACTTTATTATCTAATATTGGTAAAATATAATTGATATACTGTAATTCTCAACATAGGAGGACAAATATTATGGGAGTTAATGAATTTGCTGCCAAGGCGGTTCGTGCTATTGGCAAAAAAACTTCAAAAAAGCTCATTCGAAAAGGCGTTAAGGCAGAGGTTCTTCCTCGTCCTGAGCCCACAACAATCTGCGGTAATAAATATGTTTGCGGTTACTCTGTTAAGGAGGTTATGCCTGAGGACGTTACAGCAAAAACATATTGGATTGCAGGTCATGGTATGGGTCACCGTATTGAACGTGTGCACGACCCCATTACCGTTAGCGCTATGTGGATAGGTGCTGATGATAATGGCGGTTATATTCACCTTGCGGCAGATATTATCGGACTTACAAACTACGAGCTTAATATTGTTCGTGACAATCTTAAGGATTTTATGGCTGAGAGCAGCTGTGCAGGTGTATTCCTTTCATTCTCACACACTCATGCAGGCTTTGATACAGTCGGCTATTGGGGTCAGCTTTATAAGCTCCAGTCAGGTAAAGACCCGGAGTATATGGATTTACTGCTCAAATCACTTGAGCAGGTTGCACGTGAGGCATACGCAAACCGCAAGGAGGGTAAGCTCTACATCGGTACAATTCACGTACCTGAGGCACAGTATGATAAACGTGAACCTTGTGTATTGCACGATGTTCTTACAAGAACACGCTTTGTGCCCGATGACGGCTCAACAGAGACCTGGTTTATGAACTTTGCCGCACATCCAAATACTTTGGGCGGAGGTAACCGTGACGTAAGTGCCGACTATCCCTATTGGCTCAGAAAAACAATTAACGATACAAAGACCGTGAACGTGCTCTTTGGTGCAGGTGCTATCGGTGCTGTTGATCCAGGCGATTTCTGTGATGACGTTGTTGAAAGAACACGTCTTCAGGGTGAGTGCCTCGGTAAAGCCGCCCTTCAGATTGACAACGATAAGGAAATGCCTGTTGAAATCACGGTTCTTCAGCAGAAGTATTATGCACCTGTTGATAACGGACTTCTTGCCCTTATGGCTACAATCAATGCAGTTTCTTCACAGCGTTATCCCTGTGACAGGGGTGATCTCGGTCTTGCGCTTCTGACCGAAATGGTATACATAAAGCTTGGTACACAGCAGATTCTTATGCTTCCGGGTGAGCCCTTTCCTGAGGTTATTTACGGTGGTGCCGCTGAGGCTGACAAATCTGCAACAGGTAAAGGTACCGATATCAATCCCACACCCGTTATTGATGTTGTTGGTGATAAGGATTTGCTTGTTTATGCAGTTTCAAACGATATGACGGGCTACTGTGTAGCACCAAATGACTTCATTCTTCACAAAACACAGGCGTACATCGAACAGGGTAGAGACGTCTTTGACAGACGACATTACCACGAAACAAATTCTCTCGGCTATCTTACAAACGAGGTTATCGTTGAAACGGTTGCCGATATTATGAAACGCGTAAAAAAATAATGACTAAAGGGGAGTAGTAATACTCCCTTTTTGACTGTGGGTGAACATATGAAATACTATATGGGTATTGACGGTGGCGGAACTTACACAAAAGCCGTTGTAGCAGATGAAAAGGGTGTTATCCTTTGTAGTGCAGAGGGTGGCTCTATCAATTACTATGCCGTTGGTATGGGTGAATCACGTGAAAATCTGCAGAATATAGTTGGTTCCATCAAAAAAAAGCTTGGTGACATTACGTTTGAAGGTGTGTTTATCGGTTGCTCTGCACTTGATAATGCGGCAGATGATGTCACAATAAAAAAACTCTGCGGCGGCATAGTTAATGCAAAGAAAATTGCAATGAACAGTGATGTTTACGTTGCCTACATTGCATCGGGTTGTGATGCTATCGCAATTTGTGGTACAGGCTCAATGGCATTGGGTAAAAGTAACGATGGTCACTTTGTTGTCAAAGGTGGTTGGGGTCATATCATAGGTGATGAAGGCTCTGCTTATTCAATAGCCGTCAGCGCCCTTAAGCATAGCTGTTATTGTGAAAACCACGGCTATAATGACGTGTTTGCAGATACTCTCAAGGAGTATTTCGGTGTTGCAACAACGCGACAGATAATTGACATAATATATTCAGAAAATACCAAAAAAGATTTTATCGCAGGCTATGGTGCGGAAATTGGCAAGTTAGCTGACAATGGTGACTCAACTGCACAGGAAATTATTGAAGGTGAGGCTTTCTGCCTGGCAGATACAGTAATAAGTCTCCTTAATGATATGGAGAATGTAATCACACTTGCCCTTTATGGTGGAGTTTTTTTGCATTGCAAAGCCTTCAAAGATAGCTTCTGTGAGGATATTTTATTCCATTTCCCTGAAATACAAATAGAAATGCTTACCGTTTCGCCCGAGCAGGGTGCACTTAATATTGCAAGAGGTCTCTATGAATAAAGCGTTCCGATATATCGATGAAATTGAAAAAATAATTTCCAAAATTAAAACAGATTGTGCAGATACGATTGAGCAAACTGCAGTTTTGTTCAAGGATGCACTTGTTAATAATAAAAAAATATTCCTTTTCGGCACAGGGCACTCTCATATGCTCTCGGAGGAGCTTTTTTACAGAGCGGGGGGGCTTGTTCAGGTTCAGCCTGTCCTTGATGAGAAGCTGATGCTCCACGTGAGTGCAAGTGAAAGCACGGTTCTTGAGCGCAAGGCGGGTCTTGCAGAGGAGCTTTATAACCGTTACGGAATGAAGCCCGGCGACGTTATTGTAATAATCTCTAACTCAGGCAGGAATGGTGTTGTTGTTGATATGGCACTCCTTTGCAAAGAGCGTGGGATAAAAACAGTTGCCCTTACTAACCTTAATCACACAAATGCAAGCCCATCACGTCACAAAAGCGGTAAAAGACTTTGTGAGATAACTGACATTGTTCTTGATAACTGCGGTTGCGTTGGTGATGCCTGTGTGTCGGTTGACGGAATTGACGGCAAAATCTGTGCTACGTCCACGGTTGCAGGTGCACTTATTCTCAATTCAATTGTTGCACGTTGTGTTGAACTTTGTGCAGAATGTGGCTTTAACCCGCCTCATTTTTGCAGTGCCAACGTTGACGGCGGCGATGAAGTAAACGACAGACTTGTTGAAGAATACAAAAAGGAGTTCATGCATTTATGATTTATCCTGTTATACAAAAGAACAATCTTATAGGCGAAAAATTTCAAGTGAGCGGTATTAACATCTGCGGTGATATTGCAGAGGTTGCCAACAAGGTTTTTGATGATAATAACATAAACACAAACGGTACCTATGATGTTGAGGTGAAAATTGTTGACAGTCGCGAAACCACTTATATTGAAGAGCTCAGACGACTTACCGACGAAAAATATATTATTGATGTAACTAAAGAACGTGCCGTAATCAAGGTGTCGTCAGCAAAAGGTGCTTTCCGCGGGATTAATACTCTCTGCAAGCTAATTAGTGATAACTCGCTTTGTGAGGGTAGCGTTGAGGATTATCCCACCTTTGAAACACGTGGCTACATCGAGGGCTTTTATGGACCTACCTGGGAGCACGAAAAACGTCTTTCTGTTATGAAGCTAATGGCAAGGTACGGAATGAATACATATTTCTATGCTCCCAAGGATGATATTTACCACCGTGAAAAGTGGCGAGAGTTTTATCCCGAAAGCGAGCTTAACAGCCTCAAAATCCTTGTTGATTATGCAAAGGATAATTACTTTAATTTTAATTGGTGCATAGGTCCCGGCTTGTCATATAAATACACTTCCGATAAAGATTTTGAATTGCTTATTGATAAAATCAAAAGCATTTATAATATTGGTGTGCGCGGTTTCGGACTTCTTCTTGATGATATTCCGTGGGAGTTTCAGTATTCTGAGGATGCGGAGCAGTACGACGGCATCGTAGATGCTCACATTGCTCTTATCAACAAGGTGTACGATGAACTTAAAGCCTTTGATAGTACTATAAAGTTGACTGTTTGTCCCACACAGTACAGCGGTGATGAAAACGGTTATTACGTTACAAAATTCGGTAAAGGTATTCCCTCTGATGTTTCAATGTTCTGGACAGGTGAGGAGATATGCTCAAGGGTGCTCACTGTCCGCGAGAGTCAGGAGCTTTTACGTTCAACTGCTCATAAACCGCTTTTTTGGGATAACTATCCTGTAAATGATTGCGAAATGTTTCAGGAAATGCACCTGGGCGCAATAATCGGAAGAGATAAGGCGCTTTATAAAGCTTGCGAGGGTCTGATTTCCAATGTTATGGAATATGCAGAGTGTTCAAAAATTCCTCTTATGACAATAGCAGATTATCTTTGGAATCCTGTTTGCTATAATCCTGATGAAGCTCTCAAAAATGCTCATAAAGAGCTTTTGGGCGAAAAGGCAGATTTGTTTAAATACTTCGCAGACCATTTAGGTGTTTCCTGCCTTTCAAAATATAGTTCAGCCTTAATGAGTGATACTCTCGCACATATTAATTTCCTTTTATCAAGTGGTGATAAAGAGGGCGCTCTTAAAGAATTTAAGGAATATAACACCAATATGAGAAAATGCCTTGAAAGGCTCCAAGACACAAGCGTTGAGCTTTTCAGGGAAATGGCAAAATGGGTAAAGAAATTCTCAATGTGTTGCGATTTGCTTGATGCAATATATAACACTTGGGAAACACCAACAGAAGAGAATTACAACACACTCAAAGACTTAACAGAAAAATACAATTCCGACGGAACAGTTTTAACAGGCTTCTGCTTAAGAGAAGCAGCGGAGAAGACTTTAAATTTGTATTGATATGGAGAAAAAACTATGTACATAAATCCCGAAGCCTATAACATTCACCCCGAAGCAACTGCAACAGAAAAGGAAATGCAGAGCTATCTTTTTCTTGAAAAAAACGGAGTGGAATATATAAGAGCCGAGCACGATGAGGCGGCAACAATTGAGCTTTGCGAGGGTGTTGAGAAGATTATTGATGCTAAAATCTGCAAAAATCTTCTTCTTTGCAACCGTCAGCAAACAAAGTTTTATTTGCTTCTCATACCCGGTGACATGCCCTTTAAAACAAAATACCTTTCTGCTCAGATAAATTCGTCACGTCTTTCATTCGGAAGCGGTGAAAAAATGGAAGAGCTTCTCAATGTTTCTCCCGGTTCATTGACTGTGCTTTCTCTGATGTTTGATAAAGAAGAAAATGTTGAGCTTCTCATTGAGAAAAATGTTTTCAAGGATGAATACTTTGCTTGTCATCCTTGTGTTAATACTGCAAC
>JAZNLJ010000004.1:0-2078 GCA_045579005.1 Acutalibacteraceae bacterium
CGGCAACGACAGAAAGCGGACGTACTGTCACCTTTACACCTTATAAAGCGGGAGGACCTGTGGAAAACACCTATATTCTTGTTGCCCCCGCCGAAGGCAATCAGATGCACAGCTTCGTTGTTTATTTCAATACGGCAGATACTGATGCGGCTTCTTCAAAATGGATACTTGATGAAAACGCAAAGCTGACAGTTACCTATAAAATTCCCTTTGATGCCAAAACAGGTACCGAATGGGAGGGCGAACTTACAGGTGAAGATACCCTTGAGGATGTGCTTCTCGATGAACATAAACTGTCAAACGAGGTATACTTTAACTATACAAATATTACCCAGGATGTAGCATCAACCACCTATGAATATTCACCGAAGATAACAAAAAAATCATCAGTTCACGAAGACGGTAACATAGACTACACAGTTTTGTTCAACAATACAATTCCCGGTTCGGGCGGTAATGAGGGATATATCAACGGCAGTGTGCAGAATCTGTGGTTTAACGATACCTTCGATGAAAGACTTGACTATGTTGATGATTCGCTTATCGTAACAACCTATTCCCCCTGGAATAAAGACTTGTGGGTTTGTAAATATCAGTACACAGGAACTGTAACAGGAAATACTATCAGAGCCAATGCAGCGGATTTTAAACTCCTTGACTATAACGAAGAGGCAGATGCACACGGATGGAACTGGATTTTAGGTGCAACAAACTTCAAAGATTATTATAGCTGGGTCGGCAGTGGCGGCAGACACGAATATACATATAAACTGAAAGTAAAGGATGAATATCTTTATACCACCGATTACGCTAAGCTGCATTTTGACAATACGGCAGAGCTTACCTGGGATAATGACGGTTCATCAGGACCTGTAACAGAAACAACGGAATTTTACACGGGTTTGCTTCACAAGCATGTTGTGCAGAATGATGAAAGGCTTGACTTTGAGGTTCATATCAACAGAATGGCTCTTGATATCCTTGAAGGAGCCGATACATTAACTGTTTATGATAAAATGACGCCTAACCTTTCCGTTTATTGGGATTCAATTAAACTGAAATATGAAGATGGTGTGGGCACTGATGTATGGGTGGATTTTGATTCACCTGAAAGCAGATATACATATACGGTAACCTATGACCCACCCACAAACAGTCTGACATTTATTGTGCCTGACAGCCTTCACATAATAATCGACTATACCACACTTGTAACAGAAAGTGGTCTTGTATCGGTTGAAAACTCTGTTATGGTTGACGGTAAAGCTGAGGTTGCAGATGTTATCGACGCCTTTTTCCACGTTCAGGAACACAGTGGCGGTGCTTCCGGTTCAAACCATAAAACAACACTTCTTAAACAGGACGGCCTGACTAACATTCCGTTGCCCGGTGCAACATTTCTGCTTTACGGTCCTATGGGTGACCCGGATGCTGTACTACCTTCAGGTGTGTCACCGACAATTATTACTGAAGACGGCACAGTGCTCAGGTTTATCGGCAAATATACAACCGGTGCAGACGGTACTTCTGTAATAGAAACTCAGTATCTCACAATCGGAGGACCATACGCTCTTGTTGAATACATAGCGCCTGACGGATACGAATTATTAACAAGTCCCGTTTATTTCTATTTCTATGACCCTGACCCTGATGGTGTGATTCAGACAGTTACAACACTTATTGCGGTAGAAAACTTCAATGGAAGCTTTCTGATTCCCGAAACAGGTGGTATGGGCACATTCAATATGGCAATAATCGGTATTGCCCTTGTGGCATTTCCGGTTTTGTATAGTTTTGTTCGTCGTAAACGTGAACGGAGGTCAATGGGGTAGCCTTCGCAAACATTAACGACGGAGAAAACAAAATAAGTTTCAAAATTGCAAATTTAAAAAAGAAAGGATGAAAATCATGAAAAAATTATTTGCAGTTTTATTATCAATCGTACTCGTTCTTGCAATGGGTACAGTTGCTTTTGCAGCAGGTGAAACAGGTACAATCACAATCACTAATGCAATTCCCGGTGCAACTTATAGCATTTATAAGGTGCTCGACTTTGAACCCGTTGCAGGTTCAACAAG
>JAZNLJ010000005.1:0-2085 GCA_045579005.1 Acutalibacteraceae bacterium
CTTGTTGAGGAAATTCAGGCTGAATTTCTCAATAGAACGGGCAAGCACATCGAAGTAATGGTTTACGGTGACGGTGCATTTAAGGATCCTCAGGGTAAAATCTGGGAGCTTGCTGACCCCGTCGTTTCTCCCGCACATACACAGGGTCTTATCGGTACTCCTAACGAGCTTAAGCTCAAGTATCTTGCTGATAATGATTTCAAGGGTCTTTCAGGCGCAGAGCTCAAGGAAGCTATTTCTAAGAGCATCAAAGCAAAGTCTGATAATCTTGTTGGTAATATGGCTTCACAGGGCACAACACCCCGTCAGCTTACAGACCTTATTGGCTCACTTTGCGACCTTACAAGCGGTTCAGGCGATAAAGGTACTCCCATTATCCTTGTTCAGGGTTATTTTGATAACTACACAGACTAATCATTTTAGCTCTTAATTATATAAATGGAGGCAAAAAATATGGAACTTGTAAAACGTCCCGACAGTATGGAAAGAATTACAACCAAAGCACTTGCAGACAAGTTCATTGATGAGCAGGTTGCCGCAGTACGCGCTCAGGTTGGCGATAAGCAGGTATTACTTGCGCTTTCAGGCGGTGTTGACTCATCAGTTGTTGCTGCACTCCTTATTAAAGCAATAGGCAGACAACTTGTTTGTGTTCACGTTAACCATGGTCTTATGCGTAAGGGTGAAAGTGAACAGGTTGTTGAAGTATTCGGCAAACAGCTTGATGCTAACCTTATATATATTGATGCTACTGACAGATTCCTCGATAAGCTGGCAGGTGTAAGTGATCCTGAGAGGAAGCGTAAAATTATCGGTGCAGAGTTCATTGAGGTTTTCAATGAAGAAGCAAAGAAGCTTCAGGGAATTTCCTTCCTTGCACAGGGTACAATTTATCCCGATATTCTTGAGAGTGACGGCGTTAAGGCTCACCACAATGTTGGTGGTCTCCCTGAGGATATGGCTATGGAACTTGTTGAACCCGTAGCACTTCTTTATAAGGACGAGGTTCGCGTAGTTGGTTCTGCACTTGGTTTACCCGACGAAATGGTTTATCGTCAGCCCTTCCCCGGACCCGGTCTTGGTGTTCGTTGCCTTGGTGCAATCACACGTGACAGACTTCATGCGCTTCGTGAAGCAGATGCCATCCTCAGAGAAGAGTTTGATAAAAACGGCCTCGCAGGTAAGGTTTGGCAGTATTTTATCGCTGTTCCCGATGTTAAGAGTGTTGGTGTTCGTGACGGCAAAAGATACGAAGGCTGGCCCGCAATTATGCGCGCTGTTAATACAACAGATGCTATGTCTGCAACAATTGAAGAAATTCCCTATTCACTTCTTCACCACATTACAGACCGCATCACTCACGAGGTTGAAGGCATCAACAGAGTGCTCTACGACCTCACTCCCAAGCCCATCGGCACAATCGAGTGGGAATAATACCGAAATGCTTACAAGTGTCCGAAAACCCTTGGAAATAAAGGGCTTTCGGACATTTTATGTTTTTATGAAAATATCTTTGCAACACTTTTGCAACACGTAGTGTGAAAATTATAAAAAGGAATGGTTGCAAGTGGTTATCGAGTTAAGTTCGGAGGAAGTAAAACCTTAATGTTGTACTTTCATCGAGAAATATATTTGCAGGACAACAAGCAGCGGCGATTTGGCAAAGCACCAGTCGCCGCTTTATAATCTTGTAAGTATTTTCTCAATTCAAAAATATTTTATTGAAAAGTCGCACATTTTGTAGACCTAATCCGTTAAACATTATGAAGGGAGGTTTCATTGAAAATGGATATAGAAGAACAATATGATAAAATATATCGCTATTGCTATTTCAAGGTGTATGATGATCAAATAGCACAGGATATTACACAAGAAACCTTTCTTCGTTTTTGTAAGCAAGGATTAAATCTTAGCAGTGACAAAGAACTGCCCTATTTATATACAATTGCAAAGAATCTGTGTATAGACCACTTTCGTAGGCGGACGGTTGGAAGTTTGGATGAAATAACAGAAGAAGTTATAGATGACCCGACTGAAGATTTGATAAGTAATTTAACATTAAGAATGACCATATCAAAATTGCCG
>JAZNLJ010000006.1:0-37188 GCA_045579005.1 Acutalibacteraceae bacterium
ACGAACCATAGTTTCATAAATAGCTGCGTCACCGTGGGGATTGAGTTGCATTGTTCTGCCGACAATATTAGCGGATTTTATTCTGCCACCATTGATAAGTCCCATCTTATACATAGTATAAAGGAGCTTTCTGTGGGAGGGCTTGAAGCCGTCAATCTCAGGAATAGCACGGGAAACAATAACACTCATTGCGTATGGCATAAAGTTTGTTTCTAGTGTTTCGGTAATCTGCTGATTGACAACCTCACCCGCACCGATAATATTCGCCTTGGCTGTTTCCTCAACAGCAGGATTAGTTTCTTTTTTCTTTCTTGCCATAAATTTCTCCTATTATGAAATATCTGCAAGGTCAAGGTACAAGTGACCGTTTTCTGCAATATAGTCTTTTCTGTCCTGAAGGTTGTCACCTAAAAGAAGCTCGAATTTTTCTGAAATCAATTCTTCCATATCATTGGGCTCAACCTTAATAAGTCGACGTGTTTTAGGATTCATTGTGGTGAGCCACATCATATCCGCATCGTTTTCACCAAGACCCTTTGAACGCTGAATGGTATATTTTGCATCACCAATCTGTTCAAGTGCATCTATCTTTTCCTTTTCAGTATAAGCAAACCATGTCTCGCCCTTTGAGGTGATTTCATAAAGGGGTGATTCCGCAATAAACACCTTACCTTCACGGATAAGTGTGGGCATAAGACGGTAAATCATTGTAAGAATAAGTGTTCTGATATGGAATCCGTCAACGTCCGCATCAGTACAGATGATAACCTTGTTCCAACGAAGAGCGTCAAGATTGAACATTGAAAGCTCCTTGCTGTGCTTGCCTGTAACCTCAACACCGCAACCAAGCACCTTGATGAGGTCAACGATGATTTCACTCTTGAAAATACGGTTATAGTCACACTTAAGGCAGTTGAGAATCTTACCACGGACAGGAATAACTGCCTGGAATGATGAGTCACGAGCCTGCTTACAGGCACCGAGAGCAGAATCACCCTCTACTATGAAGATTTCACGTTCATTTTTATCCTTACTGCGACAATCAACGAATTTCTCAACCCTGCTTGTCATATCATTAGATGTAGAAAGGGTTTTCTTAAGATTCAGTCGGGTGCTTTCTGCCTTTATGCGTGAACGCATATTGATAAGCACCTGTTCGCAAAGTTTATCTGCATCAAGTTTATTTTCAATGAAATAAATCTCAAGCTGATGCTTGATAAACTCGGTCATTGCCTCTTGGATAAATTTATTTGTAATAGCCTTTTTGGTCTGGTTTTCATAAGAGGTTTGGGTGGAGAATGAGGAAACAACGAAAACAAGACAATCCTCAATATCCTGAAAACTGATTTTAGCATCAGTTTTCACATATTTACCGTTTTGCTTGAGGTAAGCGTCAATTTGTGAAACGAAAGCACTCTTTGCCGCCTTTTCGGGAGCACCGCCATGCTCAAGGAAACTGGAGTTGTGATAATACTCCTTAAGCTGCTTCTTGTTTGAGAAGCAAAGCGCCATATTCATTTTCAACTTATATTCGGGCTTGTCCTCACGGTCACGACCTTTGCGGTCTGCCTGCCAGAATTGAACGGACGTAAGGCCGTCATCACCGATAAACTCGTTTACATAGTCAACTATGCCGTTATCGTACATATACTCAAAGGTTTCAAACTTAGTTTCCGTAAGCTGATTTTTAAGGATAAACTTTATTCCGTTATTGACAACAGACTGTCTTTTCAGCGTTTCCTGAAAATATTCAAGAGGTACGTTTATATCTGTGAAAACCTTCATATCAGGGCGCCATTTGATTCGGCTGCCTGTGTCCTTCTTTTCGTAAGGTGTTTTCACCATTTCACCATTGATTTTACCTGCCTTGAACTTAAGCTCGTAACAGTAACCGCCTGTGTGAATTTCCGCTTCCATATACTCTGAAGCGTACTGTGTGGCACAAAGGCCGAGACCGTTAAGACCTAAGGAATATTCATAGCTTCCGCCGTCGTTTGTGTCATACTTACCGCCTGCATATAAATCGCAGAAAACAAGCTCCCAGTTATAGCATTTTTCACGGGTGTTATAATCAACGGGAATACCTCTACCAAAGTCCTGCACCTCAACTGAATGGTCAAGGAAGCGTGTAACCACAATCTTCTTACCGTGACCCTCACGTGCTTCATCGATAGAGTTAGAAATAATTTCAAATATGGAGTGTTCACAACCCTCAAGGCCGTCAGAACCAAAAATAACTGCGGGGCGCTTTCTTACTCGATCTGCGCCCTTCAACTTTTTGATGCTATCATTGCCGTACTCCTTGGGTGTCTGTGCTTTTGCCATGTACTTACCTTTCCTTTCAAAAATACAAAGTTTGGGTATTATATCTATACTATTATACAACATCTTGTGATTTAGTCAAGAAATTTATTCCTTTTGCGGGGTGATAAAAGGTACTATGATGACATATTTATGGCCAATTATGGCGGTTTTCTCGTTTTTCTGTGCGATAGCAACAGGAAACATGGGGAACTTATCAACCGCAATTATCAACGGTGGTTCAAATGCAGTAAGCCTTGCAATAAAGCTCCTTGGTATAGTGTGTATGTGGAACGGATTTGTAAACGTTGCACAGAAAAGCGGTCTGACACAAAAAGCCTGTATGCTCTTATCCCCTCTGCTCAGAGTACTTTTTCCTACACTCAAAGACGAGGAAACACGGGAAACAATTGCTATGAACATGACCGCAAACCTATTGGGGCTTGATAACGCGGCAACACCATTGGGGCTCAAAGCAATGAGCAATCTGCAAAGACTCAACACCACAGATACTGCAAGTGACGATATGGTGAGGTTTGTGGTAATAAACACCGCTTCACTTCACTTAGTACCCACAACAATCGCTATGCTCCGCGGTGAGTACGGAAGTGCATCACCCACAGAAATACTATTCCCTGCTCTTATAACTTCGGCTTGTTCAATAACTGTGGGAGTTATTATGACCACGATACTAAGGAGGTTTTTTAAATGACAAAAGCAAGTGATTTTGTTATTCCCTTAATTGTGGTTTTTATTATGATGTTCGGACTTTTCAAGAATATCGATGTATTTTCAACTTTCCTTGAAGGAGCACAAAGCGGATTTAAAATAGTTCTTGGTATTGCGCCCTCACTCATTGCTCTGATTACTGTTATTGAAATGCTGAAAATGTCAGGAGCTTTGGAAGTCCTATGTTCATTCACATCACCTGTCGCAAGGATTCTCGGGATACCCGAGGAGCTTACTCCCCTGACCATACTTTCACCCATATCGGGTAGCGGTTCATTGGGACTCTTCGAAAGCACGCTAAAAGACCACGGGCCTGACAGTTTCATAGGCAGAGTGGCAAGCGTTATGATGGGTTCGACAGAAACAACCTTTTACACAATGACGGTGTATTACGGTTCAGTGGGAATAAAAAAAACACGACACACTCTGCCTTGCGCATTGTGTGCCGATTTCACAAGTTTTATATTGTCCCCACGGATTGTGAGGCTCTTTTTCCGTCAATAGAACAACTGTCTTGTTACTGAGTCCATATACATTGAATGTGGCTGATTGTTTTCATCAACTATAATGTGGTCTGCAAGCATAACCTGTAGTTTTCTGAGAGTAACGGCGAGAGAACGTGTGGAATCCATATCACTCACAGAGGGTTCACCGCTACCTGTAGGATGGTTGTGCGCCATAACAACTGTTGTGGCATCGCAACCCATTGCAGATTGCACAATCCTGCGAACGTCGATAAAGGAAGAATTCTCAGTTCCCTCGGACACGTTGACAACCCGTTTGAGCCTACCTGATGCATCAAAGCAGAATGCAATCACCTTTTCCTTAGGCTCTCCCGACAGATAACCCTGTGCCAGCGCACAGTAATCCTCGTGGTTTTTGTAGAGCATTCGTTTATCGGCCGACACTTTCTGTGAACGTCGCATTGCTTCACCCATAGAGGCAATCATAACCGCGGAGCTTTCACCGATACCCGCTACCTCACAAAGAGACTTAATATCTGCATTGAGCACACCCTTAAGTGATCCAAATTCATTGAGGAGATTATGTGCTGTGCCGTTTGTATCAGCCTGAGGTATGGCATAGAACAGGATTAGCTCGAGGAGTCTGTGATCCTCGAGCTGTGAAAAACCATTTTCAATTACATTTGCCCTGACACGTTTTCTGTGACCGGCGTGAACGTTTTTGTTATCCATAACAGATAAAAACTCCGTTTTATGTAATATCTTATAAAGCCTGTGCAGTTTCCTTAAGTACATCTGCCATATCAGTCTTTTCCCAGGCTACATCAAGATCAATTCTGCCCATATGACCGTAAGCGGCAAGAGGTCTGTACTGCGGCTTTCTCAACTGAAGTTTCTCAATAATAGCGGCCGGACGAAGGTCAAAGCACTTGTCCACAACTGCTTCCAGCTGTGCATCTGACAATTTACCCGTACCAAAGGTATCAACACGAACGGAAACAGGACGCGCAACACCGATAGCGTATGCGAGCTGAACCTCGCACTTATCAGCAAGACCTGCAGCAACAATATTCTTTGCAACATAACGCGAAGCATATGCAGCACTACGGTCAACCTTTGTGGGGTCCTTACCCGAAAATGCACCGCCGCCGTGACGTGAATAGCCACCGTATGTATCAACAATAATCTTTCTGCCTGTGAGACCGCTGTCACCGACGGGACCGCCAACAACAAAGTTACCTGTGGGGTTAACGTAAATTTTGGTATCAGCATCAAGATAATGTGCGGGAATTACGGGTTTAATAACGTTCTCAGTAATATCTTTACGTAAAACCTCAATATCAATCGGGTCGTGCTGTGACGAAACAACGACAGCCTCAACACGAACAGGCTTGTCATTTTCATCGTATTCAATAGTAACCTGACTCTTACCGTCGGGACGAAGGTAAGGAAGTGTGCCGTCCTTACGGACGTCTGTAAGGCGACGAGCAAGCTTGTGAGCAAGTGAAACAGGAAGAGGCATAAGCTCCTCGGTATCGTTGCAAGCAAAGCCAAACATCATACCCTGGTCACCTGCGCCGTGAAGATTGTAAGCATCATCCTCACCGCCCTTAAGTTCAAATGATTTATCAACACCCATTGCAATATCGGGCGACTGCTTGTCAAGAGTGGTGAAAACTGCACAAGAATTGCCGTCAAAGCCATATTCAGGATTATTGAAGCCTATGTCGTTGACAACACCGCGGACAATAGCGGGAATATCAACCTGAGCGTTAGTTGTAATTTCACCCATTACCATAACCATACCCGTTGTGCAGGTAGTTTCACAGGCAACACGGGACATAGGATCCTGAGCAAGCATTGCATCAAGTATAGCATCAGAAACCTGGTCACAGACTTTATCGGGATGACCTTCCGTAACAGATTCTGAAGTAAAGAGTCTTTTTGACATAATAAACCTCCGAAAATTGGATAAGACAAATTTCTACACAATAAATATTACACCACAAAAGCACTCTTGTCAAGTTAAGAGAGGTTTATAAATCGACTTAAATGAATATATAATAAAACCTTAACAAAAATTTAATATCTAATCATCTGTCAAGCCCAATACTGACAGACAGGGCATCATTTATCCTGTCCATATCCGTTTCGGGCAGGTTACCCATCTTCTCACGAAGGCGTTTCTTATCAAGGGTACGTATCTGTTCAAGAAGCACCACAGAATCCTTGGAAAGCCCGCATACAGATGCGTTAACAGGAATATGTGTAGGTAGTTTTGTTTTAAATTGTTGGCTTGTTATAGCAGCCGCAATTACAGTAGGGCTGTATTTGTTGCCCACATCATTCTGCACAATAAGTACGGGGCGCACTCCACCCTGCTCTGAACCGACAACGGGACTCAAATCAGCATAATATATATCACCGCGTTTGATATTCAAAAAAATCAGCTCCGAAAATATGTTTTACAACCTTATTTTTGCCCCGCTTGGCAAAAATAATCACTGCAACAACAAAAATTAAATATCACTACAGTATATGTAAAACTCGGACGGGCGTTCAAAAACTGCGTGGCGGTTTTAATGTAAAATGCAAAATCATCACGCACTGCGTGCGGCCATTATAAATTTCCGGAACAGAAAAGCCTTACACTCCTTTGTAAAAAGGAGGTAAGGCTTAGCATAAATTAAATCTTTTACGGCAGTCTTGTCATAACACCGGCTTTTTCTTTTGCATAGGTTTCAGCTTCTGAGCCAGATGGTGTAATTACTGTGAGTTTACCTTTATCGCAACCATTAAATGCATCCTGACCGATTTCCACAACGCTTGCAGGAATCGCAACTGAAGCTAGTGCTTTACAATTCACAAAGCAATATGCACCGATTTTTTCTGAACCTTCAGCAAATGTAATTGATGAAAGTGCTGAACAATTGCCAAAAGCAGAATTACCGATTCTTACAACAGCAGGAAGATGAATCGTCGAAAGACTTATACAGTTCTGGAAAGCAAGATCACCGATTGTAATCCTAGTAGTCGAATCCACAAATGAAACATTGCTGAGATAGCTACAATTTTCAAAGGCACGAGCTCCGATATATGTTACAGTATTGGGGATATAAATACTTTTAATCGAACTATTAGCAAAACAACTGTCCCCTATACCTGTTACTTTAACTCCGCCGATTTCGGGATTTATAGCAACATAACTCTTATCACCGAGATATTTGGTAATAACTCCCTGAGAGTTAATTTCATACTCACTCAATGAGGCATTATCATTTGCCTGTGTATTATCCTGTGGCATTGTGTCGTCGAGAATCTCGTTTCCGGGTTGTGTACCCTGAGGAAGTGTACCGCCTGTAACAACTGTGCTGGGGTTAACGATGTTACCGAACTGGTCAACGTAAAGAATCTGTGTGACACCATTTGTGCCCGCAACAGTAACTGCGTTGGGATTCATTGTGGGAGCGGTAATTGCCGCATCTGTGTCGGAAACAAGGTCGCTCCACACAGCATTTGGGTCAACCCAGGCACCTGTATCTTGTGGCACGGTATTGACTGTGGGCTGTAACGTATACAGAACAGATGGCTGTAAATCCTTGCTCTCGTCCTTTTTGAATACTGCAACAATGAGCACGGTTGCAACAACCGCAAGTGCCACAGCAAATGATATGATTATTTTAGAAGTTTTTTTCATCTTATACCTCACACTATGAGTTCATATTCCTTGACATTATACAATATATTGCGGCAAAAGTACATAGTATTTTTTTACTATTTCGTTAATTTTTTCTTAATAGCAACAAAATCGTCGCAAAATTACACAAAAACCAATCCACAAACAGTTGTCTTTTTATGTACAATGTGTTACACTTTATAAGATAAATTAAAAAGCGAGGTTTTTACAATGAATAAAACTTGGTATAAAGAAATGGCAGTTTATCAGGTATGGCCCCGTTCTTTCTGCGACGGTGACGGAGACGGCATCGGAGACCTTAAGGGCGTTTTATCAAAGCTCGACTACATCAAAAGTCTTGGCGTTGACGCTATTTGGTTCTCTCCTCTTTATAAATCACCACAGAAAGACTA
This sequence comes from Acutalibacteraceae bacterium, assembly GCA_045579005.1. Classification (GTDB taxonomy): domain Bacteria; phylum Bacillota; class Clostridia; order Oscillospirales; family Acutalibacteraceae; genus DTU089. The sequence continues at coordinate 7,584 of JAZNLJ010000006.1, forward strand.
CGGCTACGACATTGCCGATTACCGTAGTATCCAACCCGAATACGGCACACTTGAGGATTTCAAGCTTGTGCTTGACGAGGCACACAAGCGTGGTCTGAAGGTTATTATGGACCTTGTTGTAAACCACACCTCCGACCAGCACGAATGGTTCCTCAAAGGCATTGAAGACCCCACAAGCAAATACCACAACTATTACCATTGGTACAAGGGCAAGGGCAAGAATGGCAAACGCCGTCCTAACAACTGGATGTCAACCTTTGCGGGGCCCGCATGGGAATACAACGAAAAGAACAAGGAATATTACCTTCACCTTTTCGCAGTTGAACAGCCCGACCTTAACATGGACAACCCTGAGGTACGTGAAGAAGTTAAGGATATCCTCCGCTTCTGGCTTGATATGGGTGTTGACGGTTTCCGTGAGGACGTAATCACATTCATTTCCAAGAAAGAGGGTCTTCCCTCAAGCCCGTATTGGTTCCCTGTTGCAACAGGTATTGAGAACTATATGCATGGTCCTCACCTTGACGAGTACCTCATGGAGTTCAAGACCGAGGTTCTTGACAAGTATGACTGTATGACTGTTGGTGAGGCGCCTATGATGACCACCAAAAAGGCGCTCAAGCACATCACAGAGGGCGAAAACCAGCAGCTTAACATGATGTTCCATTTTGAGCACATGGCGGCTGACTGTCTTTTCTACAGCTGGTTTAAAACAAAGTTCAACCTCAAAAGACTCAAAAAGGTTTTCTCAAGATGGCAGAAGGACCTTTACGGCAAGGCTTGGAATGCACTCTATATGGAAAACCACGACCAGCCCCGTGTTATCTGCCGTTACGGTAGCACAAAGTACAGAGTAGAAAGTGCAAAGATGCTTGCAACTACATACATCTGCCAAAGCGGTACGCCCTTCATTTATCAGGGTCAGGAAATCGGTATGCTCAACTACCCCTTCAAGAGCATTGACGAATACACTGACGTTTCCACAGTAAACAACTACAATGTTGCACGTAAGATTATGGGTGATGAAAAGGCTCTCAACCTTGCAAACTACGCTTCACGTGATAACGCAAGAACGGTAGTTCAGTGGAACGATTCAAAGAATGCAGGCTTTACAACAGCAGATGAGCCTTGGTTCAAGGTTAACCCCAACTACAAGGAAATCAATGTTGAAGCTGCTGAAAAAGATCCCGACAGTATTCTCAACTTCTACCGTGCGCTTCTCAAATTCCGTAAGGAAAACGAAATCGTTATTTACGGTGACTACAAAGAGCACATGAAGAGCAGTAAGGACCTGTACGTTTACGAGAGAAACTACGAGGGCAAACGACTTCTTGTTGTTAACTCCTTTACAGAAGAAGGCATCCGCTTCAAAGCTCCCAAGGGCTTTGACCTTGCAAAGGGCAAATGCGTACTTTCAAACTACAAGGACACAACAGTTACTGACAACACCTTCATTACAAAGCCTTACGAAACAAGAGTTTATCTTTTTGATTAAAGCTTAATAAAAGCAACAACCACCTGAATCAGAGTGATTCAGGTGGTTTTTTGTCAACCGATATTCTGTTCTTCACTTTGCAGCTTAAGGAAATCCACCTTGCCATAGGGCGTTTTGGGTAATTCCTTAACGAACTCATATTTATAAGGCACGCTGTGGTGCGCAAGACTCTTTTTGCAATGCTGTTTAATTTTATCCACCGTGAAGGTATCTGCACTATACCCCTTCTGCAGGATAATAAAAGCCTTTGCGACCTCTTTTTTATAAGGGTGAGGCATCGAAACAACCGCACATTTGAGTACCTCGGGCAATTCCTCGATAGTCTTTTCAATCTGTGTGGGATATACGTTATAGCCTGATGAAATAATGAGTCTTTTTATCCTTAACTTATAAGTGACAAAGCCTTCCTCGTCAATAGACGCCATATCACCTGTATGGAGCCACACTCTGCCATCCTTGTGAATCTTAAGAGTGTTTGCGGTTTCCACCTCATTATTTCTGTAGCCGAGCATAACCGTAGGACCGCTAACACAAAGCTCACCATCTGAGTTTGCGGGTAAAACGTTTGTAGTACCCGGTTCAACCACACACATCCTGTTACCGATAAGCGGTTTACCGATAGTGCCAGATTTATAGCCGTCATACACAGACAGACTGAGAGCCGCAAGACCCTCGGTCATACCGTAGCCCTCACAAATACGAACCTGTGAATTATGCTTTTTGAAAAAGTCGTTCACCTTTTCTTCGAGTGGCTTAGGCAAGCTGTCACCACCGCTTACCGCATATTTAAGGAATGACAAATCAAGTGTGTCTGCGCCCTCAACATTGGTAAGTGCCTCGTAAAGGGTAGGTACACCGAAAAGCATTGTGGGTTTATATTTTTTAAGAATACCGCCGAATTTTTTTGAATCGAACAAAGGAATAAGAACAGAGCAAGCACCGAAGCAGAAGCTTACGTGAATGCACACTCCGAGCCCGAAACCGTGGAAAATAGGCAGAATGGCGAGAATTTTATCACCAACGCTCACATCATAAAGTGTGATAATAGCCTGCATACTGAAGGAATTGAAATTCCTGTTAGAGAGCATTATATCCTTGGGTGTGCCTGTGGTACCACCGCTGTGAAGAATAACGCAAACCTCATCGTTTTCTTCCCCTGTGGGAAGGTACTCCCTCACGCGGGTTTTTACCCTTTTCATAAAATTGCTCCAGGTAAGGAAGCGCTTATCATCCTTGGGGAAATGCTTTTTATTCTTATTGGTAAATGAATATGCAGTTTTGAGAGCAACGGGCATTGACTCTCCTGCAGAGGCAACAATCACTCTGCTTAAATCTGTTTCGTTAACAATGTTTTTGATTTTGGGCACACACATATCCATACACAAAAGGACTCTGCTACCCGAACTGTTTATATAGTGCTTTATCTCTTCCTGTCCTGATAAGGGATGCACTATATTGGCAACGGCGCCAATTCTGTTGAGTGCATAAACGGTAAGAACCGCCTCAGGAGTGTTAGCCATAAGAATGGTAACGATTTCACCCTTGCGGACACCTATTTCATAGTAGGCGTTGGAAACATATTCCACTTTCTCAACCATTTCAGCATAGCTGCATTTTGTTCCGTAATATTCATAGGCAAAGGCATCGGGATGACCCTCTGCAGAAAGTTTAAACATACCAAACATTGACACATCAGGCACACGGAAGCCCATTTCCGCATCATTATCAATGAACTGATAAAGAGGATTTTTGGTTATGGGATATTTGGTTAAATCAATTGCAGATTTCATAATTGTATCTTGAAATTACCCTTTCTCTTAGTTTTTCATTCTCCTCACTTAAATCGGAGCCCGTGATATATACCGGCTCGTGAAACTCTATTTCCACTTTTTTCCCGAACAATCTGTATTTACCGCTGATTGTAAAAGGCACAATGGGAACTCCTGTGTCTGAAGCCATTTTTACCGCGCCTATCTTGAAAGGCAGAAACTTCACACCTTCCGGCTTTATGGTTGTGCTTTCTGGGAAAACACCGATTACCGCACCATTTTTAAGATATTCCTTAGCAGAAACAAGAGCATCGTGATCCTTGCTCTGTCTGTTGACAGGTATAAGCCCTGCACTGTTAAAGAAATGCCTTGTAAACCAGGTGCTGAAAATCTCCTTTTTGGCAAGAAAGTGGATACAGCGCTTAGTTCCTGCCATAACCATAAAACAGTCCCACCAGGCTACGTGATTACCTGCAAGGACAACCCCACCCTCTGTGGGTATATTCTCCGTACCCTTAATACGGGGAAAGAACAGCAGCTTGAACAGAAAAACTGCGGCAGGCTTCAAAACCGTATAAAGTATGGGTGAATTGCTTTTTTTCTTCATTACAAATTACCTTTTTCTTAATTTAGAAATAACCAACCCTGCTCCTACACCTGCAATCACTGCAGATGAAATAAGGATTTGCTTTTTCTTTTCGTCCTTGGCTTTAATAGCCTTTGACTCAATATTTTCCGCAAGCAAGGACACCCTGTCCTCGCTGACTCTGAGGTTATCCATAACCCGCTTGTATTCATCCACGTAATAATTTTTCTCAAAGGTCATTACGATTACTCCTTTCAATTTTGAGCTTCAACAGCTCGCGTCCTTTTTGAAGGCGTTTTCTTACAGCATCCTCGGAAACTGATATTATCTTTGAAACCTCTTTGACAGAATAACCCTCTATGTAGTAAAGCATCATTACAATTTTGAACTTTACAGGCAATTCGGATATTGCTTCAAAAACATATCTATCTTCATTGGTGACACCAACATCCACAAGCTCATCCGCACCAATAGTTTTTCGCCTGTATCGGACAATGGACATATTCTTACTTATATTGGTTGCAACACGTATGAGCCATGCTTTTTCGTGCTCGTCATCTTGAAACTCGGGTGCCTTGGTGAGATACTTCAAAAAAGTGTCCTGCAGCGCATCCTCTGCATCATCTCTGTTGCAAAGAACACCGTAACAGATTCTGAAAATCATATTACTGTATTTATCAACAAGCACTTTTATGTATTCGCTGTCAAAGGATTTTTCTTTTTTCTGCAAGTCACTCACCTCTTTGCCCGTTTTCTCAAGGAGCAAACTACCCCTTTATATAAATAATACAATTCCGCTAGCACAAATGTGAATTATATTTTGTAAACAAATTGTAAATTAAGATTATTGTTGCCCCTCTTTGCTTCGTATATACAAAAAGATGTACCAGATAACCACTCTGATACATCTTCTGAGGCTTATTTTTTATTATCCTTATCGTAAGCAACAATTCGCTCGCCCTCTTTAAGGGGAGGATTAAGGCCGCTGCAAATTATCTGAATAAGTTTTTCGCGCTCTGCCTCTAAATCGTCAGACTCAATATAATAAGGCTCGTGAACGATTATCTGCAATTTGCCGAAAAGAGGAATATATTTACCATTAATAGTAACTGGAATAATGGGGCTCTTTGTGTCATAAGCCATTTTGATAGCACCCATTTTAAACGGAAGAATTCTTACTCCCTCAGGCTTGATAATTGTAGTCTCAGGGAAAAGGGCAATCAAGGCGCCCTCGTTCAGATATTCTTCGGCACTTTCAAGTGCGGCGTGGTCCTTGCGCTGACGGTGAACAGGAATCATACCCGCCTTCGTCATAAGGTAGCTGATAAATTTAGTATTATAAATCTCTGCCTTTGCAAGGAAGTGAACACACCTTTTGGTACAGGAGCCGATAAGTGCAGGGTCAAACACAAAAACGTGGTTGCCTGCAATTACCGCACTACCCTCTTTGGGAATATTCTCTTTACCCTTTATGCGAGGCTGAAAGAGAAAATAGAACAAGATTTTCAAAAAGGGTCTTGCAACCTTATATATTGTGGGAGAGACAAATTTTTCTTTGTTTTCCATAACGTCCACCTTTAACAGATTTAATTGCACTTATAGGATAATAACCGGGTCTGTAACAATTTATACGCCCTCGAAGTAATCGGGATACTGCTCCATAACACTTGTTTTAACAAGATTGAATACAAGCACACCTTCCGCCGCTTCGCAGTTATAGTGGTCACCTAAAACGAGCTTTCCGTTAGTATAACTGATTTCACGCTGTGGCGCTACACCGATGTGATAAACTCTTTCAAGGTTATCAGGACTCTTCTTATAGGTACTGCCTATAAGACTCTTCTTAAACTGTAACACATAGTTTGTACCTGAATCGGGCACAGAATAAATAGCAACAAGTGATTTTGAATCCACACCGAATTTCTGTGAAACAAGCTTGATAAATTCGTTATTTGCAGAATCAGAAAGGTAATTTTCACCGTTGGCATCGGGAATAACAACACCACCAATGCTACTTGCTTTTTCAAGAGCCTCTATAACGTCATCAAGTGAAATTACTCCGTCCGAATTCATATCAGCAACTAATAAATCAGGGGCCTCAATACAACTTGCCATCCGAAGAATGGCACGCACATCCTGTGTATCAATCTTTCCGTTACCATCGACATCACCGAGAAGCGTTGTGCCTTCCTCCGCAAATACTGTAACGGAAAAAGAGCAAAACAGCAACGATATCGATAGTATCAATGATAAGAGTTTGAAGCTTACTTTCATATTTAACACCTTTCCCGAATTATTGTTCAAAGAATTTTTTGAATGCTCTATACGCCATATAAAGGTCAAACTTTGAAATGACTTCATATGGAGCGTGCATTGAAAGAACGGGAACGCCAAGATCAACAACATCAACGTTAAGGTTTGCGATGTATTTGGCAACTGTACCGCCGCCGCCTGCATCCACCTTGCCCAATTCACCGATCTGCCATACAACGTTATCCTCGTCAAGCATACGTCTGATTTTGCCCATATACTCGGCAGAAGCATCGCTTGTGCCACCCTTACCGCGTGCACCTGTATATTTTGTAATAACAACACCCTTGTTAAGGAATGAAGTGTTATTCTTTTCAAATACCGAATTGAAGGTGGGGTCGTAAGCTGAGTTAACGTCCGCTGAAAGGCACTCGCTCGCAGAAAGAACTTTGTAGCCCTCAACGCCGTTTGCCCTTGCAAGGTCATTGATGAAGTACTCAAGGTAAGCGGACTGCAAGCCTGTGTTACCATCGGAGCCTGTTTCTTCTTTGTCGGTAAGAACTGTAATAGCGGTGTAATCGGGGTCAACAACATCAAATGCAGCCATTGCCGCAGGATATGCACAAACCCTGTCATCGTGACCGTAGGAGCCGATAAGTCCCCTGTCAAAGCCGATATCATCTGCCTTGAACGCGGGCACTACCTCAAGTTCTGCGCTGAGGAAGTCTGCCTCTGTAATACCATATTTCTCATTGAGAATCTTAAGGATGTTGAGCTTTACAAGCTCACTGCCCTCATCACTCTTAAAGGGACGGCTGCCAACGATTACGTTGAGTTCCTCACCCTGAATACCCTCAGAGAGTGTACGTTTGCCCTGCTCTGCGCCAAGGTGGGGAAGAATATCGGAAATAACGAATTTGGGCTCGCCCTCTTCTTCACCGATTTTAACCTCGACCTTTGTGCCGTCAGCTTTGATAATAACACCGTGGAGCGCAAGTGGAATTGCTACCCATTGGTACTTTTTGATACCACCGTAGTAGTGAGTTTTGAAGAGAGCAAGCTCATCGCTCTCATAAAGAGGATTTGGCTTAAGGTCAAGTCGGGGTGAGTCAATATGAGCCGCCGCAATCTTAACACCCTCACAGATGCACTTTTTACCGATAACTGCAAGAATAATTGCCTTGTCACGATTCACAAAGTAAACCTTGTCACCTGCAACGTATTTTTTATCTGCATCAAACTGAACAAAGCCACGTGACTGTGCTTCATTAAGGATAACTGCAGTTGCTTCGCGCTCTGTTTTGGCTTCATTAAGGAAAGCCTTGTAGCCTTCGGCAAAAGCATCCGCACGTTCTCTCTCGCTGTCATCACACACCTTAGAAGCGTGCTCAGGCTTATAGAAAAGTGTTTTTTTCATTTCTTCAACTGTTGGCATTTTGTATTTCCTCCGTTTCGGGCTGTTTTAAATTATATAGTTTTACGTAAATATCTCGTGTACGCACAATCTTATCAACATAGGCTCGTGTATCATCATAGGGAATATACCGCAGTGTAATCCCATCATCGGAATACTCGGGATTTTCAAGCCAACGATGAACCCTGCCTATACCTGCATGATACGCGGCAACGGCTGTTTCCGTATTTCCGAACTCATCCACAAGAATACTGAGGAGATATGCACCGTATTTTACGGAAACCTGAGGTTCAAAGAGCGCATCATCGGTGAAGCTCTCCCCTGTTTTGGTCTGCAGCCATTGAAAGGTTTCAGGCAAAATCTGTGTAAGGCCTCGTGCACCCACGCTTGAAACCGCATTTTTATCAAATCCGCTTTCTGTTTCAATGAGAGAATAAAGAAGGCTCTCATCAATTTCATACTCCTCGGCGTTGCTCTCCACAAGCTGTGAGTATGACAATGGATAGACTGTCTTAAGCACAAGCAAAACAAAGTTACATAATATTATAACTAAAAACACCGATAATAGCAATAGCAATGTTACGGCTTTAGCTTTGTTATTCAACTTAATTATCAATCAAAAAGCTCCTTTACAACAGGTAAAAGTTCTTCTTTCAAATCATAAGGCTCATAATTGCGGATAACAAAATCTGCCCTTGAAAGATAAAAATCGTCATCCTTCTGCCCGTTTATACGAATGATAGCATCGTTTTCGGATATACTATCACGCGCCATAATACGCGATTTGCGCACATCAACGGGAGCATATACAACGAGCATAACATCACATTCATCTGCATAGCCGGACTCAATAATTGCCGCCGCATCCACAATAACAAGGTCATATTTATCAAAAGCTTTTTCAACCTGCTTATGAATAAAATCATTTATTGCAGGGTGCATAAGTGAATTGAGAACCGCTGTTCTCTCCGGTGTAGAAAAGGCAACCTTTGCCAATGCTTTTCTGTCAAGCGTGCCGTCCGTATTGAGAACATCGCCGAAAGCCTCGCACAAACGGGGCAAAAGATTTTTATCCTCGGTAAGAACCTGACGCGCAACAATATCCCCATCAATAATGTATGCACCTTTTTCCTGCAAATATTTACTCACAGTAGATTTACCTGCACCTGTTTTGCCTGTAAGACCTACAAGTTTTTTCATAATAACACCTCAAGGATTGGCGAGTATTTTAACGAAATATGAGTGGAAAAGACTATCCAAAAATCTGATTCGGATACACTTTACCCACTCTAAAGGTCAATAACCTGAAATGATGCGGCACGAAGAAGCCTGTTAAGAACTGCAAGGTTATCATCGTTTTTCCTGTCGGGACATCTTACGTAGCAAACCTCCGCACCTTTTTCATCAAGACTTCTTAAAGAGTCAAACAGAGCGTGTGAAAGCTCCTTATAATTCTCACTCGTGCCGTAGGTGATGTACGGAACGCTGAGACCCGCACCTTCGCCGTCAAAAACCATAGCGTATGTATTGACATCCGCATGTAAATTCACGTAATCGCAGAATTTATCGTATTCCCCACAAAGGACAATAATATCCGCATCAGGTGAATAGTGCTTGTACTTCATACCGGGTGAAGAAACCCGCTCCCCCTTTTTCAAGGGATTGAGAACGGCATCATCAACATCCACCTGACCAAGGACTGCCCGTAATTGTGATACGGTTATGTTACCCGGTCTTAAAAGCTTAGGAGTAGGTGTGGCAAGGGTAATAACTGTTGATTCAACACCCTCTGCACAGTCACCACCGTCGATAACCATTGGTATTCTGCCCTGCATATCGGAATAGACGTGGCTTGCCCTTGTGGGACTCGGTTTACCTGAAAGATTTGCGGACGGTGCCGCAATTGGTAAGCCTGTAGCTTTTATCAATTTGTTTGCAACCGGATGCGACGGGCACCTTACCGCAACCGTGTCAAGACCACCTGTAACACAAAGGGGAACTTTATCAGATTTGGGTAAAATCATAGTCAAGGGACCGGGCCAGAATTCTTTTGCAAGAAGCTTTGCTGTTTCGGGTACGTCTCTTACAAGGTCGTATATTTCGGAAAAATCTGAAATATGAACTATCAGGGGATTATCCTGCGGACGTCCCTTGGCTTCAAAAATGCGCTTTACCGCCACCTCGGAATATGCGTTACCTCCCAAGCCGTAAACAGTCTCCGTGGGGATACCCACAACCTGACCATCTTTTAAAAGTCGAGCGGCATCCTCATAAGCACTTTCATTGTCATCGGGAGTTATTTTTACAAATCTTGTTTCCAATTCTTCAATCCTCTTTTAATCTGTCTGCTGTATCTGCCGTAATGAGTGCATCGATAATCTCATCAAGATCACCGTTCATTATGGCTTCAATCCTATATATTGTAAGTCCGATTCTGTGGTCACTTACACGACCCTGAGGAAAATTATAGGTGCGGATTCGTTCACTTCTGTCACCTGTACCCACCTGAGAACGACGCTCGTCGGCAATTTCCGCATTTTGTTTTTCTCTCTCAACCTCAAGGAGTCTTGAACGGAGAATTTTCATTGCTCTGTCCTTATTCTTGTGCTGGCTTCGTTCATCCTGACACTCAACAACCGTACCTGTGGGCAAGTGAGTAATTCTTATGGCTGACTCAGTTTTATTAACGTGCTGACCACCTGCACCACTTGAACGGAAGGTGTCTATCTGCAAATCCGTGGGGTCAATGGCAATATCTACCTCCTGCGCCTCGGGCAGAACCGCAACTGTTACGGTTGAGGTGTGAATTCTGCCACCGGACTCAGTTTCGGGCACACGCTGCACACGGTGAACACCGCTCTCAAACTTAAAGCGTGAATATGCACCCTCACCCTCAATCATAAAACTGATTTCCTTAACACCACCAAGACCTGTTTCATTAACTGAAAGCACGTCGGGGTGCCAACCGCGACCCTCGGAATACATTGAATACATGCGAAAAAGCGAGTGGGCAAAAAGTGCCGCTTCTTCACCGCCTGCACCTGCACGGATTTCGATAATAACGTTTTTATCGTCGTTAGGGTCCTTGGGCAAAAGCAGTATTTTCAACTGCTCGTGGAGAGTCTGCACCTTTTCCTTGCATTCCTCCACCTCTATTTCAAGCATCTCCTTCAATTCCTTGTCGGGGTGCTCATTTAACATTTGCTTTGCCGCTTCACCGTCACTGAAAGCCTTTTTATATTCACGGAAGGTTTCAACAATGGGTGTAAGATTTTTCAGCTCGCGCATAAGCTCGGCATATTTTTGCTGGTCCGAAACTGTTTCGGGCTGACACAACAGGTCATTAACCTTATCGAACCTTGCTTCAACGTGGGTAAGTTTATCAATCATCAGTATTCTCCCTGATTACTTTCTTAATATTTTTCTCTGCTTTGACACGAGGAATCAGAAATTCCCTTTCACAACCACAGCAACGGAGCCTGAAATCCATACCCGAGCGAAGAACAAGAAACTGCTTGTTACCGCATGGATGTTGTTTTTTCATTTCCAAAATATCACCAACACGGATATCCATTCAAAATCACTCCAAAAATCAAATACAGAAATATTGTACCATACTTTTACATAAAATTAAAGAGTAGAACGAAAATAAATGAAAACAGGTGATTAAAGAATGATGTCATACTCCCCCGAAGGATTTTTAATCAACACAAAAGAAAACAAACAGTATCTGTCAAGCACAGAAAATCTACAAAAAGCCTGCACAGAAGGCACGCCCCTTGAACAACGGGTTACATACTGTGACTGTAAACACAATCTGCACTTGGAATTAGGTGAGGTGCACGGCATTATCCCCCGCGAGGAGTGTGCCGTTGGAATTGATGACGGCACGGTAAAGGATATTGCAATAATTGCCCGCGTCAACAAGCCTGTAAGGTTTATGGTTGAACACATAACCCAACGTGACGGCAAAAAGACCGCTATACTCTCGCGCAAGAAGGTTCAGCAGGACTTTATGGAGAATTATATGCCGGATATTGTCCCCGGTGATGTTATCAACGCCACCATAACACACCTTGAAAATTTCGGTGCATTCTGCGATATCGGGTGCGGTGTAAATGCACTTCTGCCCATAGACAACATTTCGATTTCACGAATCCCCCACCCCGACGTACGCTTCAGCGTGGGGGATAATATAAAGGCAGTTGTAAAATCATTTGATGAGTTTGGCAGAATCACGCTTTCACACAAGGAGCTTTTAGGAACCTGGTGTGAAAATGCAGCGCTTTTCTCCCCCGGTGAAACTGTTAGCGGTGTCGTAAGGAGCATTGAAAATTACGGAATATTCGTTGAGCTGACACCTAATTTATCGGGCCTTGCAGAATACACCTCCGAGGTTTACGAAGGTCAGCAGGCAAGCGTTTTCATTAAAAGCATCATACCCGAAAAGATGAAATTCAAGCTGATTATTGTAGATGCCTTTGATGCCCGCTATCCCAAGGCAAAGCCCTTCTATTTCATTAATGATGGACACATTGACGAGTTCTGTTATTCGCCTCCTAATTGTGCAAAATTGATAAAAACAGAGTTCTAATTTTTGTTTGTAAAAAGATTTGCTATATTGTATAATTAATCTAACGTTATCTTGTTTAGGAGATTCAATTATGCAGTATAGCAAATTTAGTACTATCCACAGGGAAATTTCCAAATTGGGCTTTGGTCTTATGCGTTTACCTAAGGTTAAGGACGACAAGGATACCATCGACCGTGACGAGGCTTTCAGACTTATTGACATTGCAATGCAATCTGGTGTTAATTATTACGACACTGCATATTTCTACCACGGCGGTGACTCAGAGCAATTCGCAAAAGAGGCTCTCAGCCGTTATCCTCGCGAATCATTCTGCCTTGCAACAAAACTCCCCGGCTCATATATGCGTGACGAGGGCAAGCACACCGACGAAATTTTTAACGAACAGCTTAAAAAGTGCGGTGTTGATTATTTCGATTTCTACCTTTTACACGCTGTAAACAGGGACATTATGAAGACCTTTGAGGCTGACAAGTCCTACGAATATCTCACCGAGCAGAAAAAAGCAGGTAAAATAAAGTACCTCGGCTTCTCATATCACGGTGATTTAGAATTCTTTGAAGAGCTTGTCGACAAATATAAATGGGATTTCGTTCAATTGCAGATAAACTACTACGACTGGGAGGCAACCAACGCAAAAGCATATTACAAAATTCTTGAGGACAGAAATATCCCCTGCATCATCATGGAGCCTGTACGCGGTGGTTCGCTTCATACACTCAATGATGAAGCAAGAGCAGTTTTCGATGAATTAGGCGACGCTTCCTATGCCTCCTACGCGCTCCGTTACGTAACACAGCTACCAAATGTGCTCACAACACTCAGCGGTATGTCAACATATGAGCAGGTTGTCGATAACATTAAAACATTTGAGGAATGCAAGCCCATTTCAGCCGAGGAAAGCAAAGCAATAGAAAGGGCAAATGTGCTTTTCAGAAAAAACTTTGCAATACCCTGTACAGATTGCAAATACTGTGTTGAGCATTGCCCTGCAAACGTTGACATTCCCATCAACTTTAAAGCATACAACGAATACAACAAGACTCGTGAAAAGGGTGATTTCAACAAGGAATACGCTTTAATCCCCGATGGCAGAAAGGCTACTCTCTGCATTGAGTGCGGTGCATGTAAATCACATTGCCCACAGCAGATTGATATCCCCCGCACTCTCAGGAAAGTTCGCGAGTTGGCAGAATAAGAGGTAACAAAATGAAGAAAATAATATTAAATGGCTTTTGCCTGTTGTGTGCTATAAGTATTTTGCTTGGCACCTTTTCAGGTTGCAAGGGCAACTCCGACGATGGTGTATCAGACATTATAACCGCGGCAACGGAGGTTTATATAAACGGAGTTCTTACAGATACTGTAGAGGCCCGTATGGGTGCTTTTCAGGGTAAGCAAGGCGATTATATCGAATTCCGATTCGATCAGCCCTGGCTCTTTAACACAGTTTTTATAAATGAAAAAACCGCCACAATCCGACAGTACAATATCTACGCGGAGATTGACGGCAAATACACACTTGTTCACACAGGTAAAAATGTTGTACAGGAAAATATTATAATTGAGCCTGTTATGGTGACAGGCTTCAAATTAGAAATTGTAAACACCGCAATCGGTGACGACAACTTTGTTATTCAGGGCATAAGTGCCTACTACATACAATAGAGTGGAAAAGACTATCCCAAAATCCGATTCGGATACGCTTTACCCACACTAAACCCAAGGAGTACAGAAAATGAGCATCAGATTTATTGAACAGACAAAGACATTCAAGCTCGACTCAAAAACATCCACCTATATGTTCGGTATTTTTGAGGGAAATTACCTTGTGCATTATTACTACGGTGCCACAATCCCTGACGAGGATGTTACAGACCTTCGCTTCAGACCGAATTTTGCATCATTCTGCCCCGACAGCCCAACGGCAAGGGTACAGAATTTCTCACCCGATGTGACACCACTTGAGTATTCCACCTTCGGCGCAGGTGACTTCCGACTGTCTGCATTTGCAATTGAAAACAGCGAGGGCAACAAGGTTACTGACTTAAGGTATGTAAGCCATAAAATTTACAAGGGCAAGGAGCCTGTTCCGGGTATGCCCTCACTCTACCTCAACAATGAAAACGAGGCTGATACACTCGAAATCGTAACAGAGGACAAGGTAACTGGTGTTAGGGTTACACTTATTTACACAGTATTCAACGACCACGGTGCAATTACCCGCCGTGTTAAGGTTGAAAACCCCTCAAACAAGCCATTTTATATTGATACAATACATTCTGCCTGCATCGACTTTCCCGGTATGGATTATGAAATGCTTGACCTTTACGGAAGATGGGTAAAGGAACGCGCACTTGCAAGATACCCCTTACACAGAGGCATCCAGTCAATCAAAAGCAAACGCGGTTCATCAAGCCACAACCACAACCCCTTTACCGCTATTATAAGTAAGGGTGCAACCGAGGATCACGGTGATTGCTACGGCTTTAACCTTGTGTATAGCAGCAATTTCTCAATTGACGTTGAAGTTGACGGCTTTGCATCAACCCGCCTTGTAATGGGTATTAACCCCGAAGGCTTTAAGTGGTACCTTGAGCCCGGTGAGGAATTCTATTCACCTGAGGCTGTTATGGTTTACACAAATGAAGGTCTTGGTGAAATGAGCCGTATTTTCCACAGACTCTACTCCAACAACCTTATCCGCGGTAAATGGAAAAAGGCAAAGCGTCCCCTTCTTATCAATAACTGGGAAGGAACAGGTATGGACTTCGACCACGACAAGCTTGTTTCCTTTGCACACCACGCCAAGGATATCGGTCTTGAAATGCTTGTTATGGACGACGGTTGGTTTGGAAAGCGTGACGATGACAAATCATCGCTTGGTGACTGGAAGGTTGCAGAATACAAGCTTCAGAAAGGTCTTTCAGGACTTATCAAGGAGGTTAATAACTGCGGTCTTAAGTTTGGTATATGGTTTGAGCCTGAAATGATTTCACCCGACTCCGACATATACCGTCAGCACCCTGATTGGTGTTTGCACACTGAAGGTCGTGACAAATCAATTGCACGTACACAGTACGTAATCGACTATTCACGCAAGGAAGTACGCGACCATATTTACGGTATGATGTACGATATCCTCTCTAACAACAATATTGATTATGTTAAGTGGGACTTCAACAGAAACCTTACTGAGGTTTCCTGTGCGGAGCTTCCCAAGGAGCGTCAGGGTGAGGTTTTCCACAGATTTGTTTTGGGCACTTACGAGATTATGGACAGACTCACAAAGGACTTCCCCCATATTCTCCTTGAAAACTGTTCAGGCGGTGGCGGACGCTTCGACCCCGGTATGCTCTATTACTCACCTCAGATATGGACAAGCGACAACACTGACCCCATTGAGCGCCTTACAATTCAATTCGGTACTTCAATGTGCTATCCCACATCAACAATGGGTGCTCACGTTTCAGCAAACAGAAGAACAGGCTACGAAACAAAGATGAATGTTGCGCTCTGGGGCTCATTCGGTTATGAGCTTGACCCTGACAAGCTGACTGAGGATGAAAAGAACGAAATCAAAGCACAGATTGAGCTTTATCACAGATATTATGATGTTATCCACTATGGTGACCTTTACAGACTCATTACCCCCTTTGAAAATGAGTACCGCGTTGCATGGGAGCACGTAAGTGAGGATAAAAACGAGGCACTCGTTACTGTTATTCAGATGCGACATCCCTACGACGAGTTCTTTATGCTCCGCCTTAAGGGTCTTGACCCCACCAAGGTTTACACAGACCAGGAAAGCGGCAAGAAGTACAGCGGTGCATACCTTATGAATGCAGGTCTTAACCTTACCTACAAGCCTAATGGCGATGGTGCTTCATACAGGGTGCATTTGATAGCGGAATAATTATACTAAAAATCAAGCCTTACCTATAATGGTAAGGCTTGATTTTATTCTTTGTTCTTCGGCTTAACGTTAACCGAATAGTATGTGTAGTACACCACAAACCCAGGTTTTGCACCATTAGGTTTTTTAATGTTTTTTACATCTGTGTAATCAACTGTTACAACCGTGCCGTCCTTTGCAGAGCTATAATACGCGGCAATTTCCGCCGCCTCAACAATGGCATCATCGGGGACCTCTTTGCCATCGGCAACAAGGAGCACGTGAGAGCCCGGGCATTTCTGTGCGTGGAGCCATATATCCCCTCTCCTGCCCGTTTTAAAGGTCAGCTTATCATTCTGAATATTATTTCTGCCAACAAGCACCGTAAGACCCTGTGACGTTTTAAATTCCAGAGGCGGAAGTGCTTGCTTTTTCATTTGCTTTTTACCCGATTTCCTAGGCTTTATGAAGCCTTGTGAAATAAGCTCATCTTTTATTTCACCGAACTCTCTTTCAAGGGTTGAGCGACCTAACATATCCCTTACAGATTCAAGATATACTAAATCCTGCTCGCCTTCCTCAATGAGTTTTATCAGCATATTTTCCGCTGTGCAGGCTTTGTGATAATCTTTATATAATTTTTGCGCATTCTGCGAAGGTGTAAGTGCAGGGTCAACGTTTATTTTCACAATATTATTATCGTCGTAATAATTCTCAACCTCATACACGCAGGAGCCCTTTTGCAGCCTGTACTGTGCGGCAGTTATAAGCTCCGCATTGATACGGATAGCATCTCTGTCCTCACACCTGCGCAGGTCCTCGCGCTGATTATTAAGTTTACGGGCAGTTCTTTCAATAGCGTTATCAAGCATTTTGAAAAGCTCTGCACCTTTTGAGCGTGTGCGCAAAACTCTGTCGCGCTCGCTGTAAAAGCCTTCAAGCAAATCAAACACATTTGCCTTTTTAATTACCTTAAGGCTTTCGCCATACTGTGTAATGGGCATAAAGGAAAATTCCATAGGCTTTTCTGACTCGTCAAGCACCATTGTGGGCTCCGCCACGCCATTCACAAGCATATTTTTAAGTGAACTGAATTCACACAGAAGATTCATTTTTTCGTCTGTTGTAAGCTCAGTTATGCCCTTATCATCACCGCACACACGGAAACCGATTTCCCTTGAAAGCAAGGGAGAAACACCTTGAACAGACTTAAGAATTGCAGAAGAAAGCTTACTATTTTCGCAGGACAAAACTGCCTTGCACACATCCTCGGGAGGGGTATTTCTCAAATCTGCCTTTTCCTGTGCAGGAGGGAATTTATACTGTGCACCGGGAAGAACAAGTCTGTATGAGCTTTTTTCCGCATCGACGCGCCTGAGAGCATCTATTATGCGGTTATTCTCGTCAAAGAGTATCACATTGCTGTGTTGTGCCATAATTTCAACCGCAAGCGTAAGCTTAACTCTGTCACCTATTTCATTTGTGGCATCAAAATTGAAAAAGGCAATTCTGTCAAGCCCGAATTGCTCTACACTCACAAGAGTTGCACCTATAAGATGCTTTCTGAAAAGCATACATAACATTGGGGGTGTCTGTGGATTCTCAGGTGTTTTGTCAACCACAGCAAAGCGGGGGCTGTTAGCATCCGCTGCGAAATACAGCTTGTGCATACCACCCCTTGTTCGCATTATGAACACCAGCTCGTTTTTGCCCGGCTGGTGAATTTTATCAACTTTCGCTCCCTCGAGGAGGTCGTTTACCTCCCTGACCAGGAAGCTGAGATACATACCGTCTAAAGCCATTTTTTACCTCAGATATATTTTACGGGTACCTGACCCTTATATAAAATGAATTCAATCCCGGGGAATTTCTGTGAAAGCACATCACAAAGTGATTCGCAGACAATAACCTCTGTTTCATAGTGACCTGCTACGAATAAATCTGTACCAAAGTGGTTTGCTTGTAAAAACTCGTGATGCTTTGCCTCACCTGTCAGGAGAGCATCTGCACCCTCAAGGTGCGCCGCATCAATTAAATCTCCGCCACCACCTGAGCAAAGTGCAACAGTTTTAATTGTGGAGTTACTATCAGTAAATGATATCTTACCGCCAAGAGCGTTTTTCACCTTAAGGGCAAACTCTTCGGGGGTGCAAGGGTCAATTTCACCGATTTTTAAAAACTCATCAATCTGCGACTGTTTTAAATCTGTAATACCTACCTTACGTGCAAGGCAATCATTGACACCACCAACGGCTTTATCAAGGCAGGTGTGTGATGAAATAAATGTCAAGCCTGATTTAACAGACTTATACACAAGACTGTCTGCCTCAATCTGTGCAACAGGGCTGAAAAGAAGCGGATGGTGAGTTATAACAAGCTGTGCACCTGAATTAACCGCTGTATCAATAACATCTGCAGTAACATCAAGAGCAATTACAGCTTTAGTGATATCGCTCTCTAGCGATCCGATCGCAAGACCGCAATTATCCCACTCTGCGGCAGTTTTAAAGGGTGCTATTGCATCAAGATAATCGTAAATATCTTTAATTTTCATTTTTAGCCCTACCTCTCTTGATTATATCATATCGGATGATTGCAATTATAAGTGAACTCATCACGATACATTCTGTTACAACACCTGCAACGGAACCTGTGATAATATTGAAAACAAGCCAACAAGGCGAGCTGGGGAAGGTAATAAGTCTGATTTTTGTTTCATTTTTCATCCAATAGCTGACTGTTGTCAGTATCATAGCCATTGGCGGCAGGAATGAATACCAATCCTCCCAGGTGAGTATACCTGCAACGGCAGAAACAACAATAAACACACCAAGCCAAACGGGGCTTTTGGCCCATTTCTTGTCGTTATTTATAAAAACTATTGAACGTGTAAGACCGATGAAATTAAGTGCCGCACCCGTGTAAGCATCAGCACCATTTGTAAAGCCCAGCATTATGTAATGAAGGATAAAAAGAAGTGCTGCCACAATCTGAAAGCCGATTATTCTGCTACGTTTATTCTGTTGAAAGCTGAGGAAATTCACCCCAGCACCGCAGAAGCCCACGGCTTGTGTAATAATATCAACCATTTAAAAACTCCTTTATGGCGGTTATAGTGTCAGCTAAATCACCTGTTTCCTTTCTGCAGGCGATAAATGCATTATATTTTTCTTCAAGACGTTTGAGCTGACTCTCAAGGTGCTTGTGTGCATCCTCGGTATGAGGGAGCTTACCTATAAAGCAATCAGCTATGGTATAATCAGTTTTTTCACCTGTATAAACCGCATCAAAGGTTATGTACACACGCCTTGCCTCGTGGGTTGCAAGCTCATTTAATATTTTAAATCCATTCAGGTAAAGGAATTCCCTTAAATCCTCTGCCCTGCTCTGAGGCTGAAAAATGAAATGAATATTTTCATCCTTGATCCAAGGGGTTTCACTTAGTTTTTCAGCAATAAGAGTACCGCCCATACCGGCGAAAACAATTTCGTTGGCATCGGTTGGTTTAAACTCCCTCAAGCCGTCGGAAAGGCGGAGAGAAATTTTATCGTTAAGGTCGTAATACCGGACGGATTTTTCTGCGTTTTTTAGTGGCTCCCTGCCGATATCAGCCGCAACAGCAGACTTGACCCTGCCTGTCTGTATAAGATAAATAGGCAGATAACCGTGGTCTGTGCCGATATCAGCAACAATGCCGCCGCCCTTTACGAGAGATGCGACGGCAGAAAGCCTTGGTGTAAGTTTAACGTTCATCATTCACCGAGAAAACTGTTAATTTTGGAAACAAGCTCGTCTGCATCAACACCGTGAACACGGCAAGCCATTTCAACAGTTTCGCCACGTGATGCGGGACAACCGAGGCAGTGCATACCCATTTCAAGGAAAAAGGGCGCTGTCTGTGGTGCTGCATCAAGAATATCACCGATGATTGTATCTTTAGTAATCTGCATATTTAAAACTCCTTAACCATTTTTTCTTAGTATATCATAATAATTATAAAAAATAAACAATAATATGAAACTTTTTAACATAAATTCTTCTGTTTAATTGTTTGTTTTTACAGTTGAATTACGCTTTAGCAAGTGGTAAAATTATACTGTATATTTTTGTTCTGCCACGGAGGTATTTTTTATGTTACAGAAAGACTTCAATCCTATTTTAAGATTCGTTGCTGTAAGTGATGTTCACTACAAGGACGACCATTGCATTGAAGAGGAGCGTATGGAAAAGGCGCTCAAAATCGCATACAGGCTCAGTGAGGCTCACCCTACCTATAAAAGGCTTGACGCAGTTGTTGCAAACGGTGACTTTGCAAACTCCGGCACTGAGACGCAGATGCTCAAATTCAAGAAAACTATGGAAGACTGTCTTAAACCCGAAACAACTTACGCCCTTGATATGGCAAGCCACGAATATCATGGTGCAGGTGTTGAGGCAGCTTATGAGCTTTTCCAAAAGGTTTTTGACAGACCTGTTGACAACCATATTGAGGTAAACGGCTTCCACTTTATCACAATGTCATCATCAAGCGGTTGCGAATATAACGAGGACAAGGTTGCTTATGCACGTGCAGAACTTCTTAAAGCACGCGAGGCAGACCCGAAGAAGCCTATTTTCTTCTTCCAACACCCTCATCTTACAGATACGGTTTCAGGCAGTATCTATTGGGCAGACGAAGCATTTATCCCCACACTTATGGACTTCCCTCAGGTTATCGACTTTTCAGGTCACTCACACGTACCGATAAACGATCCCCGTTCAATTCACCAGAGACACTTCACCTGTCTTGGTACAGGCTCAATGTCTTACTTTGAGCTTGACGAATTTGACAAGCACTACGGCACATGCCCTCCCAACAAGCAAGACTGCGCGCAGATGCTTATTGTTGAAGCGGATACAGAAGGCAGAGTCCGTATTTATCCCTACGACGTGCTTACAGATAATTTTTTCCCCTTCGTATGGGAAATTGACGAACCCTGGAACCCTGACAGTTTCAAATACACCGATGCACGTTACAAAACAACTGACGCACCTTGGTTTGAAAACGCAGTTCTTACAGTAAGCGACGTTTCAGACAAGGGCTTCAAGGTAACCTTCCCTCAGGCAAAGGTTAAAGAAGCATATGTAAACGATTACAAGGTAGTTGTCCGTGAAGCATCAAATGGTGCTATTGTAAAGCAGAAGAAAATCTGGAGTGAATATTACTTCTACAATATGCCTGATACACTTTCAGTTGACTTTGATGACCTTAAAACAGGCACAGAATACAACGTGGATGTAATCGCTGGCTCATTTTGGGACACATACTCAGAACCTATCAAGGCAACCGTAAATACAAAATAACGACTCACTTATTAAACTATTGAAGGAGCGATTATATTGGATAAAATCAGAGTAGAGGGTATGCGATTTGTTGATGAATACGGCAGAGAGCGTATTTTCAGCGGTATGAACGTTTGTGACAAACGCAGCTTTGAAAAGGATAATCCGGGCTACGGCTACGATCTCGATAAATTCCCCTTTGAGGAATTCAGAGCCCGAGGTTATGACATAATCCGCCTCGGTTTTACCTGGGGCGCAATGGAGCCTACACCCGGCAGATATAACCAGAAGCTTATTGATGACCTTTGCGGATTCCTTGATAAATGCGAGGAACACGGTATTTATGCTTATCTTGATTGTCACCAGGATGTTTATTCACCCTACTGCTATGGTGACGGTGCGCCCCGTTGGGCAACACTTACAGATAAATACATTCCACGAAAACCACTTGCAGTATGGGCTGAGCCGTATTTCTACGGCAACGCCTGCTTCAGAGCTTTTGATAATTTCTGGGCAAACACCAAATATAACAGAAAAGGTCTTCAGGATTATTTTGCAGATATGTGGAAAAATCTCGTCTCTGCCACAAAGGATAAGCCTGCTCTTTTCGGTTACGACTTTTTCAACGAGCCTCACCCCGGCACAGAGGGTGGCAAGATTTTCAGAACACTTATCGGTAATCTTGTAAAAACAACTATTGTTGATAACAGAGTTAATTTATTTGAACTTGCAAAGCAGGGTCTCTTCAGCGATGAAAAGCCCAAAGCGCTCGACCAATACGCAGGCCCGGTACTCAGAACAATTACCACAAAATGTGATAAGCTTGTTGAAAGATTTGACAAAGAGAAATATTCACCCTTCCTTAACAAGATGGCATCTGCGGTAAGAGAGGTTACTGACAGTGGTATTATGTTTATGGAAAACAACTATTTCTCAAATATGGGTATTCCCTGCTGTAACGACCCTGTTACAGTAAACGGACAAAGAGAAACTCAGCAGGTATTCGCTCCCCACGCCTATGATCTTATGGTTGATACACCTGCATACAAATACGCAAGCAACTCACGCGTGGGTATGATTTTCGATGAACACCGCAAAACCCAGGAAAGATTGCAGGTACCCTGCCTTGTTGGTGAATGGGGCTCCTGTGCAGAGGGAGATGGTTGGTATCCCCACATCCGATTCTTACAGGACAAATTCGATTCATACAAGTGGAGCAATACCTACTGGTGCTACTTCGATGATATCATGAAGCAAGACTTTATGTCGGTATTTACACGTCCCCGTCCCAAGGCTGTAACAGGTGAAATCATCTCCTACAAATACGACCACGATGATGGCGAGTTCAAGCTCAAATACAACCAGGACAAAAAGTACAAAGTTCCAACGGTAGTTTACGTTGACCGTAAACCTGAGGAAATCAAGTGCAATGGTAAATACAAGATTATTGAATTACCCGGCAACATCGGTTATGACATCGAATTCAAAACCGATATCGGAGAAAATGAAATTAAAATAGAGTTCTGATAACGGCTGCTGCCCTCCGCCAATGAGCCGAGGGCAGTATTTTACGGAAAGAAGTTTGGATTATGCTAAAGGCAATTATATTTGATTTAGACGGCGTTTTAATAGACAGTGAGCCCATTGCTTATTCAATTTTGCAGGAAATGGCAGCAGCCTATGGTGGTTACATACCTTTAGAGGATTATACAACAAAATACCTTGGCAGAACCGTTGCTATGGGTATGACGACAATCAAAAACGAATTCAACATACCAAAATCCGAGGAGGAGCTTTTTGAGATTTATCTTCAAAAGGAACACGAAAAGGTAAAAAAAGGTATCCCTCTTAAGCCCGGTGCCAAGGAATTGTTGGTTTATCTAAAAAGCTACGGCTACAAGACCATTGTGGCATCATCGAGTGTACGTGAGCGTGCAGAAAGTATTTTGAAATCTCACGACATACTGAAATACTTTGATGACCTTGTGTTTGGCTATGAGGTACCCAACGGCAAGCCTGCCCCCGATGTATTCCTCAAGGCTTGTGAAAAGCTGGGCGTTGAACCACATGAAGTGATAGTTATCGAGGACAGTGAAGCGGGTATTGAGGCATCTTATGAAGCAAACATAACCTCAATATGCATTCCCGATATGAAGCACCCGGATGAAAAACGAAAAAATATGGTGTGCTATTTGTTTGAGTCGCTGTTTGACGTAATGCGATTGTTAGAAGAATATGGACAGATGTAAGTGGTGCAACCTCAGAAACCCACTCTACGTGAAATATCACGATGAGGAATGGGGTATATTGAAGACAGACGACGAATACCTCTTTGAAATGCTTATTTTAGAAAGCTTTCAGGCAGGACTTTCCTGGGAATGTGTACTCAACAAGCGCAAGGCTTTCAGAGCCGCTTTTGATAACTTTGATATTGAAAAGATTATCAATTATTCTGACAACAAAATCCTTGAGCTTACACAAAACAAAGGTATTATCCGTAATAAGCTAAAAATCAAAGCCGCCATTACAAACGGCAAGGTTTTCAAGGAAATCGTGAAGGAATACGGTTCCTTTTACAGCTATCTGTGCACCTTCACAAAGGGTGAAATCTTCAGAGAAACAGACCTTACTCACTCTCCCCTTTCGGACAGTATATCTGCTGACCTTCAAGGGCGCGGAATGAAGTTTACGGGTACTGTAATTATTTACTCATATTTACAGGCAATCGGAATTATTAATTCTCACGAAAAGGGTTGTTTTTTATACAATGGAACAACAAGCGATAATTGATTTTTTCAACAAAGCATCAGCTGGTTGGGATAGTATGGCTTTTGACAACACGGAAAAAATCAACAAGATTCTTGATTATACGGATTTCCGTGAAAATATGAATGTACTTGACATCGCCTGCGGCACAGGTGTGCTGACACCTTTTTTGTTGAAGCGTGGTGCAAGACATATTATGGGGATAGATATTGCCCCTGCTATGATAGACTTGGCAAAAAGCAAATTTTCCAAATACAATAATGTAGATTTCCTTACAGCATCGGCTGAAGATATTTCCTTTGAAGAAAGCTTTGACCGAATAATTATATTTGATGCATTCCCCCACTTTTGCAATAAAGAGAAGGTTATCAAAGCCGTTGCAGAGCACATAGAACCCGACGGTAGATTCACTATTGCCCACAGCATGGGACGGGTACAGCTTGATGAATTGCACAAAAAGACGGCAGGTCAGGTGTCTGATAAAATGCTTTCGGGTGAAGGCCTGGCAAAGCTTTTATCACCTTCCTTTTGCGTAGATATTATTATCGACAATGATGATATTTTTATTGTAAGTGCCACACCTAAGACATCATAAACTTACACAAAAAACAAGAGTTAAAACTATTCATTTATAACAAATTCTTAGAACATTTGTCAGAGCAAAAAAAAATTTTTTCTCGCACTTGACAATAGACAGATTCGGAATTAAAATTCTATATGTAATAATTTTTTAATGTGCCACTTTGGTGAGCAATTAAAGGAGCGATTTATAATGAAAAAAGTTTACGAAGGTAAAACAAAAGACGTTTTCGAGCTTGAGAATGGTAACGTATTGCTTAAGTTCAAGGATGACTGTACAGGTAAAGACGGCGTTTTTGATCCGGGTGAAAACAGCGTAGGTCTTAAAATCGACGGTATCGGTAAGGAAAACCTTAAAACATCTATTTACTACTTTGATATGCTCAAAGAAGCAGGTATCAAAACTCACTACGTAAGTGCAGATGTTGAAAATGCTACTATGGAAGTTCTTCCCGGTAAAGTTTTCGGTCACGGTCTTGAAGTTATCTGCAGACTCGTTGCAACAGGCAGCTTCATCCGTCGTTATGGTGAATACATTGCAGACGGCACCGTTCTTGACGGTGGCTACGTTGAGTGTACATTCAAAAACGATGCTCTCGGCGATCCCCTTGTTACAGGCGAAGGTCTTGCAGCACTTGGTGTTATGAGCCCCGAAATGTTCCAGAGTATGAAGGAGCAGACACTCAAAATCACAAAGATTATTGCTGATGACCTTAAGACAATCGGTCTTGACCTTTGGGATATTAAGTTTGAGTTCGGTTACAACAATGACGAGGTTATCCTCATCGACGAAATCGCTTCAGGTAATATGAGAGTTTACAAGGGCGACAAAATCGTTGAACCCGTTGAACTCACAAAGCTTATTCTTAACAGATAATTTTAAAACTTCGCCAGATAGCCGAGTGTTCGTGAGAACACTCGGCTATCTTATTGCTATGCCGTGTTTTATGCTTGGCATAGTTTCGTTAACCTTCGGTCATTTATCGACAGATAAAACATCGCTGAAAGTGAAAGTTCCAATACCACTATTGCTATCAAGCAACAATAACACCAAACCAATCAAAATCGGACAGCCACTTACTCACCGCTAGTGGTGGAAGTAAAAAATAATCCGACACAGAAAAATATCTGTATCGGATTAATAACTGTCTTTAGCAATCTTCCGACATTCGGTGAGTTTTTATACAAAAAACAAATTCATCGAAAAAGATACGCTTCTGAACATTATAACTACTTATGACTCTGACGGAGGTTCTATCCAATACAAGAAGCACCAACCTGTCTGACCTTTGTAGGTAGTCTTACCCTTAAGAGCGACACCGCCACCCTTTTCCGAAACCTCAACTGTCTCATACACGACAAGCTCCGTGCCATCCGGAATAAATATCGCATGCGCTCCGTCATAAAGTATCTTCGAACCCCACTCATAGGACTCTGAGAAACGCACACTCGAATTGTCAAGTGTATCAACGGTATATAGCGTTCCATTTGCCTGTATTGTCGGTACACTCTGTGTTGTTTCGGATGGTACTGTATAAACAATTCCCTGTTGGTTCTCCACTACCCTGTCCGCACTGTTAACCCACTTAATAAAGCACCATCCGTCATATCCATCGTAGTTTATGCGCCCCTTCAAGGCGTACTTACCTGTTTCAGGATCTTTTATTATGGCGGTTTCATAAGCATAAACAGATGTACCGGATTGAATACGTATTGATTTATTATTTTTCTTGATTATTGCAGAACCGTATTCGTAGGATGCTCTTAGAACAATGCTCTCATTCTGTCCAATATCAATGGTATAGTTACCCGGACCATAAACCGTGGGTTGCACACTCTGAGTAGTTGCAACTTGTTCAGAAGTATACGCAGGTGTATATATACTATACAAATTTTCATTTTCGGTTGACGTAATCACTGATTGGACCATATCTGACGGATCAATCGATTCTGCCATAGTTTCGGGTTCATACTCTATATTATCTACCTGATTATTTCGATAAACAGTAAGCGCTGCAAATGCAATAACAGTAACCGATAAAAGAATGCACACAAGTGCGCCGATAATCAAATTAGTTTTGGGCTTCTCTTTTATTATCGGTTGAGGGTTACCCTTGATATTACTTTTGGGAACAGGAACATACTGTGTTTTTACAATATTTGGTTGTCCCACAATTTTAGAAACACCGCGCACCAAATCTTGTGTAAAACCGATTTTCGCCATATCTTGTGACTGAAGATACTGGAATTCCTCGGGCATTTCGTAGGGGGAAATATCCTTGTAAACAGGGATAAGTGTTTTCTCCTTGCCTGACTTGATAAGTGAGACAAAGCGACTCCACTCGTTCTTTACCCATACTGCTTCGAAGTTTTCTTTGCTTGTGCCGACCACAAGCATAACCTTTGCTGAGTTAAGAGCTGCAAATATGTAGGGCTCATAGGCCGAGCCTAATTTGTCTTCAAGGGTGATTCGTGAAAAGAATACTTTATACCCTTCTTTTGTAAGGGCGGTATAGATATCCTGGGCATAAACACTGTCCCGGGTTCTATTGCCTAAAGGGTCGGTTTCCTTATAGCAAATAAACACATCAAATGGCTCTTCCTTCTGCGAAATGGCAAGAATACCCTTCTGAATCTTATCAATAACAGTTGCCTCTGATTCGTAAATCTCTTTCTGCAAAGCATCAGCATATTTTATGGCATTTTTATAGTCCTCGTCCTCAAGAATCGAAGTAAACTGAGCGCGGTTAACTGTAGGGATACGCTTATGCGTTCTTGGGTCTTCAACATACTCAATACCGTAACGGCAGAGCACAATACCCCAATAGCTTTCACAATCCTCTTTATCTTCGCTGAGTATCATTTCATAGATACCCATTGCCTTATCAAATTCGTTCTCACGACGGAAATAGTTTGCACGGTCATATAACTGAGTGCGTTTGTCATCATCCAACCTGGGCAAAGTCTGTTTAGTGTTACAGTATTCGCAAACCGCAACACTATCACCTACCTTGATTTCCAACGCACCACCGCAAAGTTTACACTTAAAAACTGCCATATAAATACCCACTTAAATAAAGAAATTAAAACACAAATACACATTCTAATTATGAACTTATTTCCACTTTTTTCAATTCGCATTTGTGACAAAGATTATGGATCGTTTTTGGCAATATATTTAAAAGAAAAACAAGTTGTTTCAAAAGGATAATGACGCTATTTATTCTACCTCTCTGATTTAAGAGAGGTAGTCCGCCAACAGTTTTATCGTTTCGTTTTTACTTTTTTATTACAAATAATTTATTAAATTGTACTCTTACACCCTGATAGGTTGGTATTTGAAAAAAACGAAGACTTGGTAATCGACGCTGTATGAAGATACTGCGAGATTGCCAAGTCAAGTTCATGGTGTAATATTATAAAGTTTTCACGTAGGAGATGCTCATTGCGGCACATTCCATAGGTGTTTTACCCATTGAAGGGTCACCCTGTTCAACAACTACCCACTCTGCACCTGCTTTTTCTGCTGCAGCAGTAATCTTCTTCCAATCCTGACAACCGCTACCTACGGGGCGGAATTCAAATGTATTTGCATTGTCAGCAGCTTCTTCTTCATCAATACCGATAAGCTTATAGAGGGGTCCATTACCTTTCTGACCTGCAAAGTCCTTAAGGTGAACAACAGGTGCTCTGCCTGTGTACTTTTCAACATAAGCAGCAGGCTCTTCGCCACCAACATTTACCCAACAGGTATCAATCTCGGTTGCAAGAAGGTCGCTTGAAACTGTATCGTAAAGGATATCAAGTGCATATTTGCCATCAATTTTAAGGAACTCAAAATCGTGGTTGTGGTAAAGGAGCTTCATACCCATAGCCTTTGCAACCTTACCGATTTTTTCGATACCTGCAACTGTGCTTTCCCAACCATCTGTACCGGGACGGCATTCCTCTGTAAGGTAAGGCACAACAACATATTTACAGCCCATATCCTGATAATCCTTGAGAACTGCTTCGGGGTTTTCGAGCATATCATAATAAGGCACGTGAGCAGACACAATTTTGATATCAATATCATCACAGATAGCCTTAACCTCGGCACCCGACTTACCGAAAAGACCTGCAAATTCCACACCGTCATAGCCTAACTCTTTAACCTTTTTAATTGTGCCGACAAAATCTTTTTCCATATCGTCGCGCACGGAATAAAGCTGAATAGCAATAGGTAAATTCATAATAAAATCTCCTTTTATAAACAATCTATATACTGTATATTACTCCTTTTCTGCAGATAATTCAAGTACATTTATTGACACAATATTATTTTCGGTGTATATTATTTTTAATTGATATATGTGAGGTTATTTTATGAAATACGTAGTAGTTTTATATGATGGTATGGCAGATTATCCCGTACCTCAGTTTAGCGGCAAAACTCCAATGGAGCTTGCAAAAAAGCCTTTGCTTGATAAATTAGCCCGTGGCGGTCAGGTTGGCCTTGTAAAGACCGTTGGCGAGGGACTTAAGCCCGGTAGTGATATTGCAAACATGAGTGTTCTTGGCTACAACCCCCACGAATGCTACACAGGTCGCTCACCCCTTGAGGCAGTCAGTATTGGTGTTAACATGCTTGATTCTGACATAATCTTTCGTTGCAACCTTGTTACGCTCTCTGACGAAGAAAAATACGAAGACAAGACAATGATTGATTACAGCGCAGGCGATATCTCCACAGCTGATGCGGCTGAAATCATCAAAAGTGTTCAGGAGCATTTTGGCAACGATGTTTTCGCATTTTATAGCGGTGTTGCATATCGCCATTGTCTCGTATGGCACAACGGCACACTTGACCTTGGCAAAATGACTCCTCCCCACGATATTTCAGGTAAGGTTATCGGCGAGCATCTTTCTGATAACGAAAATGCAAAAGAGCTTATTGCT
>JAZNLJ010000007.1:0-3083 GCA_045579005.1 Acutalibacteraceae bacterium
GCCTTTTCACAGGTGGTGCTGGTCTTAATGGTGGCAGCCACAAAGTTGGTTGCCTTACAGTACCCACATCATCAGGTAACACAGAGCGTCAAATAATGTTTATTCAGGACCTTAGTGCAACAATTCTTTGCTGTACCCCCTCTTATGCTTTATACCTTGCTGAATCAATGAAAGAAATGGGTATGACTCCGGACCAGATCCCCCTCAAAGCAGGCATCTTCGGTGCTGAAGCGTGGAGCGAAGAAATGCGTCAGGATATCGAAAAATCACTTGGTATCAAGGCTTATGATATTTATGGTCTCACAGAGCTTTCGGGCCCCGGTGTTTCATTCGAGTGTTCCGCGCAGAGCGGTATGCACATCAACGAGGATCATTTTATTGCAGAAATCATCGACCCTGACACAGAGGAAGTACTTCCCCCCGGATCAAAGGGTGAGCTCGTTTTCACATCAATTACTAAAGAGGCTTTCCCCATTCTCAGATACCGCACCAAGGACATCTGCCAGCTCAACTACGAACCCTGTCCCTGTGGTAGAACACACGTAAAGATGTGCAAGCCGATGGGCAGAAGTGATGATATGCTTATTATCCGTGGTGTTAACGTATTCCCCTCACAGATCGAAACCGTGCTTATCAATCAGGGTTATTCTGCTAACTATCAGATTATCGTTGACCGTGTTAATAATACAGACACACTTGACGTTCAGGTTGAAATGACACCCGAAATGTTCACAGACAATATCGGTGATATTGACCGCAGGCAAAAGGAAATCGTAAACGGTCTCCGCTCAATGCTTGGTATTTCTGCAAAGGTTACACTTGTTGCACCCAAGTCAATTGTTCGTAGCGAAGGCAAGGCGGTCCGTGTTATTGACAAGCGTAAAATATAAGGGAGGCTACACTATGAGTATTAAACAGATTTCGGTTTTCGTTGAAAACAAGCCCGGTGCAATGAGCGCCATGACCGCAGTGCTGGCAGAAAACAACATCAATATGCGTGCGCTCTCCCTTGCGGAAACAGAGGATTTCGGCATTGTTCGTATCATTGTTGACAACGTTTATAATGCAACAACAGTTCTTAAGGATGCAGGCTACATTCACTCCGTAACATCTGTTCTCGGTGTGGCTGTTCCCAACTGCCCCGGTGGAATCAACAAGCTCCTTTCTATTCTTGACGAAGCAGGCATCAATATCGAATATATGTATGCCTTCCTCGGAAAGAAAGAAAAAAATCACGCTTACGTTATCCTTAAGGTTCGTGATAATAGTGCTGCAACAGCCGTGCTTGCCGAACAGGGAATCCGTCTCCTCGACGAAGAAAAGCTTGAAAACTTCTAATATAGTTTATTTATTCCCTTTTCCAAATTTTGGCAAAGGGGATATTTTTATGTTGAACACCTACAATTGGTATGATATTATGGGAATATAATAATAGTTTATGTGGTAAGGTGATATTATGACATTCTGGGACGTTTTAAGTTTATTAGCAGGTCTGAGTTTTTTCTTGTTTGGCATGAGCACCATGTCAGACGGTCTCGAAAAAGCCGCAGGCAGCAAGCTTGAGGTTATACTTAAGAAAATGACCTCAAACCTATTGGTGAGCGTTTTGGTAGGTGCAACCATTACCGCGGTTATTCAATCATCATCAGCAACAACTGTTATGCTTGTGGGTCTTGTTAACTCCGGTTTGATGAATTTTGCAAACACCCTTGGTGTTATCTTCGGTGCAAATATCGGTACCACAATCACCGCTTGGTTATTGTCACTTTCGGGTCTTGAAAGCGATTCTTTCATAATTCAACTCGTAAAGCCACAAAACTTTACACCAATACTTGCAATCATCGGCATTGCCTTTACAATGATGTCCAAGAGCGAGAAGAAAAAAACTCTTGGAACAATCTTCGTAGGCTTCACCGTACTCATTTATGGTATGGATATTATGTCCGATGCAGTGGGTGGTCTTGCTGATTCTCCTGCCTTTTCAAGCCTTCTCACAAAGTTCAATAACCCTATCATCGGTATTCTTATCGGTGCTGTTGTAACCGCAGTAATTCAATCATCCTCGGCTTCTGTGGGTATTCTACAGGCACTTTCACTGACAGGTGTAATCACATATAATATGGCAATTCCAATCATTATGGGACAGAATATCGGCACCTGTGCAACGGGGCTTATTTCCTGTATCGGTGCAAGCGCAAATGCAAAAAGAGTTGCACTTTCCCACACATTGGTCAACATACTAGGAACGGTTATTCTGTTACCGGTTTACCTGATATGTGTAAATGCTTTGGACTTTACACTCGCAAACACACCTGTAACCCCGGCTTCAATCGCTGTGATACACACCATATTCAACATTGCAACGGTTGTGATTCTTCTCCCCTTCACGAAGCTGATTGCAAAGCTGGCACAAAAGCTTATAAAAGAAAAATCAACCGATGCAAATGCACCAAAGCGTGCCACCTACCTTGACGAAAGGCTCTTCAACTCCCCTGCAGTTGCTATTATGGAGTGTGATAACTACACAACAAAGATGGCTCTGCTTGCCAAAGAAACGGTTGAAAAGGCAATGAAGCTATTATTCAACTACAACGAGAATGATGCAGAAGAAATCATAGAATGCGAAAACACACTTGATATGTACGAGGACGAGTTGGGCACATACCTCGTCAAGCTTTCCTCTCTTTCACTCTCGGCAGATGATAGCCACAAGGTTGCACGTATGCTCCACTCAATCGGAGACTTCGAGCGACTTGGTGACCACGCACTTAACCTGAAGAAAACTGCCGAGGAAATTCACAACAAAAAAGTTGTTTTCTCAGATAAAGCTGTCAAGGAAATCGAGGTGCTTGTTTCCGCTGTAACTGAAATCATCATAATGACAACAAACATCTACGAGAAAAACGATATTGAGGGCGCTGCAAAAATCGAACCCCTTGAGCAAGTTATCGACCGACTTACTTCAAAAATCAAGTCACGGCATATTGCAAGACTTCAGCAGGGCGATTGCACAATTGAAATGGGCTTTGTGCTGTCCGACCTTATAACCAACTGCGAAAGAATTTCCGACCACTGTTCAAATA
>JAZNLJ010000008.1:0-38313 GCA_045579005.1 Acutalibacteraceae bacterium
AGGCTATAAGGCAGGAGAATTGACACGCGCTGATTTGGAGCTTTGTGTGAAGAGAATAATTGAGATGACACTCAGGATGGCGGAATAATTGTGGTCTTTTTGCGAATTGCTTGACTTAGCTCGCTTGACGTATCCTGATACAGATGCGGATATTGTGCGTTTTTTATCTGTACTCTGTGAGAGAATTGCCAAATTTCCTGTACGGTGTTATAGTTGCGTTATAAGTTCCCCGTAACAGGGCAGCACACTATCAAGGAGATGTAGCTGTGAGTGAGTTTGAGAGAGACCCTTCAGTTGAAAAACCGAAGAAGCGAAGCAGATTAAGGCACAAGGCAGGTATGGCGTATTACGGTATGCTGCGTAAAATGTTATGGATAAAGCAGAGTAAGCACTTTGCCAAAACATTTTCAGCGGAGCCTTTACCATACAAGTACACAGACCATCAGACCATCCTTCTCAGAAAGCTTAAGGACGTGGATATGTGGTTACAGGAAAATAAAATTATTAACCTGAAAATTGCATCCAAGAAAATCAATGGTATTACCATAAAACCCGGTGAGTGCTTCAGCTATTGGTATCTTATCGGCAAGCCCTCACGCAGAAAGGGCTACGTTGACGGAATGATTCTCAATAACGGTGGCTTTGAGCCCGGTGTCGGCGGCGGACTCTGCCAGATGTCAAATATGATTTTCTGGATGGCAATTCACACACCGCTTACCATTGTGGAGCGTCATCGTCACGCCTACGATGTTTTCCCCGACTCCAACCGCACACAGCCCTTCGGCAGCGGTGCAACCTGCTTCTATCCTCACGGTGATCTGATGATATATAACAACACCGAGGATACATATCAGATTCTCATACACGTTGGTGAGAAGAATCTTGAAGGCGAAATTCGTGTTTCATCAGAGCCGCAATACAAATTTGAAATCGAGGAAGAAAACCATCGTATGATATGCGAATATTGGGGTGGCTATACTCGTCACAATGAGATTTATCAGTTGGCTTATGATACGGATGGCAATTTCCTGGAGAAAAACCTTGTGGTTAAGAACTCGGCTATTATGATGTATTCCCCGTTCCTCAGTGAAACAGCCACGCGTATCGATGAAAGCGATGACAATAATCTGATATAAAGAATGCTACGAAAACTCTTTCGGTTTTCGTAGCATTTTTATGCTTTTCTTAAATAAACATCTTCTTCGCAAGCCAAGCGCGGACCTTTTTACTCTTGTTGGCATATAACCAGAAGAATACAAGAGACAAACAGCATATATCGCATATAAAAATGATTTCACCGCTGACAATGTGTTTGTTCAGCATAAGTGCGGTGCCGGTCACAGTAAGGCTTATCACAAGGTCAACGAATATGTGGAGCACAAACGAAGTCCAATGACGCTTCCTTTGCCTTGCCCAATAAAGGAAGTAAAGTGCACAGGCAGACACGATGGAAATGGTGGGAAGTGCAATACCGATGTACCATTTCTCGCCGCCCATACCCGTGGCGTAAAAGACGAACACGTAAAGAGCAGTTGCGATTGTGTTGAATGCCCACATCAGGTATGGACGGGGCTTCTTGGTGATGAAGGGAAACACGAAAACTACCCATACAAGTGCGCTTGCAGACAGCACGTGTACAAACCACAGCTTGTCCTCTGTAAAAAACAGACCGAGCAAGGTGCAGACGATGTTTGGTATAAGCATGATGTATGTTACAACGATTGCAACAAACTTTTTCTTAACAGAATCAACCTTTACTGGCGTGACGGCAAAGGGCGTGGGAGCAGACGTATCAGGTGCTTCGTTAGGGTTGTGAATAGGTGTGTTGCAGAGCACGCATTTTGTGGCACTCTTGTCCAGCTCCACACCGCAATTAACGCAGTATGACATAATAATCTCCTATAAATTATGAGGATTTATTCTCTGTTGCTTTCAATTTTTACGTGAATACCCATCTTCACAAGTGCTGTGAAGAATTCACGTTCAATGTCAGCCTCTTGTAAAATGTTTGCAAAAGTGAAAACCAGATTGTCTCCTAGGCTTGCTATTCCGCAGCGTGCTGCTGTGTGCAGACCGGGACCGGGTGTGAAAATGATTTTTTCTATGTGGGGGAGCATTTCCTCGGGTAATTTCACAGGTCCTAAGTTTGAAAGGTATGCCGATGTCATTCTTTCTGCCGTCAGGACAGTTGCAATGGTGAGTGCAAAATTTTTCACGGGCAGGGGCATAACTCTCAGCACGGGGTTCTTTTCAAAATGCAGATTTTTAGTAATTGTTGCATTTATCTTCTTTTCATCACGAGCCAGTCGCAATTGTAAGGCTGATTGCTGCAGAAGCTCCTGGAAGGAATATTCACCGAGCCTCGGGTCAACCGTTACCTTAAGGCATATCGAGAAGTTTCTGAGTGTTTCGGTGGGGTAAACGTTCCGGAGATTTATGGGTACCTGCACAGCAACCGGCTTTAGTCTTCTGCCCTCTTTCAACTGCCTTCTGCAATGTGTATCAAGGAGAAGTGCGGTGAAAAATTCCGTAACGGTTACGCCATACGATTTAGCCAATTTATGTACTGCCGCAAAGGACATTGTGCCCGAGGTAAGATTTACGTTATGTTTTGGTACACGTGTCCCTGAAGGGATATACGTGCGCGGGTCGACTACAGATGCATTACCCTTTGAGGTTGCGAATTTAGGGAAAGCATCCTCAAGCTCCTTTTCGGGTGGTGCTTCGTGAATGTTCTTGACTATACCACCGTGGGGAATATCGTGGCCCTTAAGCCTGAGGTATTCCGCCACAAGTGTGAAGGTAAGCGTTGCATTGCCGAAGCCGTCTGTTATAGCGTGGAAAAGGTCAACGGCTATTCGCTTACCATGATAATACACTCTGAAAAGAAAACGGTCCGACTCCTTGTACTTGACTCTGTAGCAGGGGTTCTGGATATCTGCTCTTACAGTAGGTGCGGGTAATGGATTTTTTTCAAGGAAATACCAGAATATACCGCGGCGCATCCTTACTCCGAGACCGGGGAAGCGAGGCATAACATTATTAAGTGCCTGCTGTAAAATCCGGGGATCAATTTCTTCCTTCAATTCAACGGAGCAACGGAAGATGTTGGACCATTTGCCGCTGTTCTGACCGGGGAACAGGATACCGGCGTTATCGAGCTTCAACCATTCGGGTGGTTGAAAATTTTTCTTTTCCGCCAAATCAGAACACCTCTTTTCATAATAATAAAGTCAATTATAATAATTATACATATAAATAAGGTGTTTTGCAATATTTATATGGAATTAAAAATTTTATCGAAAAACTTCCCTGTGCTTATTTTGTAAGATCTGTTAAATCTGCCGAGGTCAAAAAGGGTGCTGCCGGGAGATAATTTGTTGAGAGTTTCACGGCAGGTGAGTGTAACAGTGAAGCCGTTGTTTTTTATAATATGGTCACATACTTTGTTTTTTATGCCATACGGATATGCGAATATAGTGGGCGCTTTGCCCGTCAGCCTTGTAAACAGTTCGTTGAAATATCCGATATCTTTCTCGATTAAACAACAATAATTATCATCACTCTCCCCATAAAGCTGTGATACACCACGACGGTTTGTCAATGAATGGAGATTGTAGGTATGAGATCCAATTTCCACAAGTGGGTTTTCATTAAGTAGTTTTATATCATTTTCCGAAAGGTAGGCGTAGGTGTCATTTGTTTCTCCGTTTTTTGTGTACATCTCCACAAGTGACCCGATAACGTTTACGTTAGCAGGATAATTGAATTCCTCTAATAAAGGCACGACCTTGGTGAGAAAACTTTTTTCACCATCGTCAAAGGTTATAACAACAGGATTTTGCGGTAAGGGTGCACCACTTTCAACATAATCCTGAAGCATTGCAAAGGAAACAGGATTGATGTTATTTTTCTTCATGTATTCAAAGTCTTCTCTCAACGTGGATAACGGGATTATGTAATCACCGCAGCTTTTAGCGTTTGCGTGAACCTGGTGATACATTATTATAGGCACAGCAACCTGTGGCTGTGATATTGCCGTAACGTAAGGGGACACCGCGTTAAGACAAGCCCCCATAAGCATAATACAGCACAAAAAAACGGAGATAATTGCAAGCTGACGAAACCTGAGAATCTTAAACATAGATACCACCCCGCTAATAATATGAAAAATTTTTTCGTTTTTTGCAAACAAATGTTTGCTTTTTTAGAAAATATGTGCTATTATGGACTAAACACAGAGAAAATTTGTTCGGAAGGTGATTTTGTGGAACCTATCAATGATACACAAAAGCGTATATATGAATTTTTAGTAGAGCGTTCTCAGGATGGTGTGCCACCCTCAGTGCGCGAGATTGGTGCCGCTGTGGGTCTTAAGTCGACCTCGTCTGTTCAGGCGAATCTTGATGCCCTTGAGAAGGCAGGCTACATTATGCGTGACCCTATGCTCAAAAGGTCTATAAGAATTCTCGGTCAGGCGGAAAATATTACTCACGTACCGCTCCTCGGTACTGTTACTGCAGGTCTTCCTATTCTTGCTGTTGAGCAGATTGAGGGATATATTCCCTACACAGGCAGAGTGTCAAGGGACAAGCCCTTGTTTGCACTTACCGTCAAGGGTGAGAGTATGCTTTGGGCAGGTATTCTCAATGGTGATATCGTTATCGCTGAGAAGACGCCCTATGCCGCCAATGGTGAAATTGTTGTGGCAATGATTGAGGATGAAGCAACCGTCAAAAGATTTTATAAGGAAAACGGTCATTTCCGACTTCAGCCGGAGAATGACGAGTTTGAGCCTATCATAACCGATGAGGTTGTAATCCTCGGTAAGGTTGTTGCATTGTTCAGACAGTATTAATTTTAAAAAAGTAGTCCGTCATAAGGGATTTATTAGGTTTAAACTTGATATTTTCCGTTAATACTTTATGAAAAAGCATCGTAGGCGCCAGCTTACGATGCTTTTATCATTTCGTCCTAACAAAAACTATCTGAATTTGGATGCAGAGCAAGGCATAAATGCGAGGGCACCAAGGTTAAGGATTTAAGACAATTAAATCCCTGATTTACACTCCCTAAAGATGAACTCTCTCTTTTTTGTATTTTTTCGTCCTTGGTTTATCAGAGACCACTAGT
The DNA here is from genome assembly GCA_045579005.1 of Acutalibacteraceae bacterium. Lineage (GTDB taxonomy): Bacteria > Bacillota > Clostridia > Oscillospirales > Acutalibacteraceae > DTU089. The sequence continues at coordinate 5,134 of JAZNLJ010000008.1, forward strand.
GATTTTTTCACATTATCAAGGATATGTGAGGGATGCTTGCTTCTACTGTATAATGAGCTTTTTTCTTGCTGTTGTAATGCCGGTGTTTGGTGCACAACGGATACGCTTGATTCAATTATTTCAAGTTCTGCAGAAAAAGGTGAATGCAAAAAATAAAAAGCCCGCTTAACCGAAAGGCTGAGCGGACCTATGCTTGACTACAACTTTATCTTATGTACCAATTATAGCACAAAAAACTTTAAAAAACAAGACTTGAATAACAAGTGATGGTGTAGTAGAATTGCAGATACTGATGTATAGTGAGGAGATGTTGCTTTGTTTTTAAAAGATATGTATCCCGAACAAATCAAATATTACGGTGTGCGTGAGTTTCTGGACAGCGAAATTGCGCGCCTTACTGCCCTTATAAAGGAATATAAAGAGGATATTAAGGAACAGGGCAGCGACTTTAACCGGGATAATCCTATTGGTGGTATGTATTCCGGAATGGAGCTTACGGAAGTCCATTATGAAATGGAGAAAAAGATGCTCTATTCACAGGAGGCAAGCAACGATATTTATTTTTACAACAAGCTCCGACTTGCACCATATTTTGCAAGGGTTGATTTCAAGGCAGACGGAGCACTTAAAGAAAAGAGTGTCTATATCGGTCTGAGGACACTTCAGAATTCCGACACTTTTGAAATGTATGTGTGTGACTGGCGGGCTCCCATTGCATCGCTTTTTTACGAAGATTTTGAGGGGAAGGCAAGCTTTGATGCACCCCGTGGCAAAATGTTCGGTGATTTGCTTCTCAAAAGACAGTATAAATTCGAAAACGGTGAACTGAAATATTATGTGGACAGCGATATAAAAATTGATGATGACATTCTCCGTGAGGTGTTGTCCGCCTCGTCCGGTGAGCACCTTAAGGTTATTGTTAACTCTATTCAGCGAGAGCAAAACAAGGTTGTGCGTTATTCGGATGGTGAAAATCTACTTGTTCTCGGTCCTGCAGGTAGTGGTAAAACCTCTGTGGGCTTCCACAGGCTTGCATATCTTCTGTATCGCAACAGAACGGAGCTTGCGTCATCGGAAATTATAATGTTTTCAAACAATGATATTTTCTCGAGCTATGTTGCAGATATTATCCCCGAGCTTGGCGAGATGCCCATTAACTACGCATCATTTTACAGTATTTTTGCTGCGGAGCTTCCCACACTCAGCGTGGGGGATTACTATGCTCTTGCGGATGATATCATAAGCGGTAACAAAGACCGCCTTGCCTGTGCAGCTATAAAGATGAGTGAGGATTTCCTCAGCTTCCTTGACTGTGGCGCAAGTGACGTGGAGCCCGATTTCTCCGACGTGACTGTTCAAGACAAAACAGTGATTTCTGCAGAACAGCTTTTAAATAGATTTATTCAGGACGATGAAAACTCACCAAAGGCACGCGGAGAGCGTCTTGCCGCCTTTACACAGGGTGTTATTGACGAGTTTTTTATGGAAAACCAGAAGGAAATCTACAAGGTTATTGATGAAGAAACCTCAATCGATGAGGACACCTCAAAGCTTGTGAAAAAGCTTAAGCGTGAAGTAAAAGCACAGACCGTTGAAATGATAAAAAATGCTGTTCTTACAGACCCGTGGAAGATTTATATAAAGCTTCTTCACGAGTATGCTGAGGAAACAAACAATCCCCGCCTTCTGGACACACTTGATAGTCTTAAAAGGGGAGTTGTGGAGTTTGAGGATGCTCTCGGTATTGTTTACGTGAAAACTGTGCTTGGTACTTCTGCGGTGCTTCTTGGTGTTAAGCATATACTTATTGACGAAGCACAGGATTTGTCCTACGTTCAGCACGCAATTATAAAGAGAATGTTCCCCCGTGCGAGAGTAACTTTACTTGCAGATACCAATCAGGCACTCATTGAGGGAATAAACACGGTAAATGAAGAAACTCTTGCTAATATTTACTCTGCAAAGATTATGAAGCTTCACAAGAGCTACCGTTCAACAGAGCAGATAAATTCGTTTGCACTCGGTTATCTCCCCGATAATAAAAAGTATGAGATTTTTAAGCGTCAGGGTAGTGAGGTGAGAATCCTTTCAGGCAGTGAAACGGACTTAATTAATAAAATAAAGGAAGAAAGCGAAAAGGGTAAAACCCTGGCGGTTATCACCAAAAATGCAGAACAATCACGCAGATTGTACAAGGCAGTCAAAATGGTTGTGGAAGGCATACGCCTATGTGATAACAAGTCCTGCGAGCTTTCAAGCGCACCTGTTATAATGCCGCTTGCACTTTCAAAGGGTCTCGAGTTTGACAGTGTTATTATTGCAGATGCGGAAAAATGTTTCTCGGCTGATGGCAATGAAAGGTTTATGTACCTTGCATCTACAAGAGCACTTCACAATTTAACAGTATTTGAATACTAAAAATAGTACGTTGAGAAAAAACTCAACGTACTATTTTTTATGATTTTTTTGAATTTGGTTGTTAATTTCTTTTCGTAAGTTCAACAACCAATCTTTTTCGTGTGGGTATGTAGTGAAACTGAGAGGGATATCAAGTCCTTTTTCAATAAGCTTCAATACATAGTCACGGCTTGTAAGCGACTCTAAGAGCTTAAGTGCTCTTACATCCTGAAAAGCATCTGCAAATACAAGGTGACGTAATGAGTTGAGGGGTTTACCGTCCTCACCGGGGTAAACAACAAAGCTGTCGCCTGAGGGGAAGCTGCCTCCTGCATCGGTAACTGTGTATGGGTCAATTGGGTGCTTTGAATACTGGGCATACCAGAAGTTGTGACCCCATTGCAGGAAGCCTTTTGCATTATACTTATAAAGCAAAACACCAAGCACCCTGTTTCGTACTGACGGTTGAGCAAACATTCTGTTGGGAAGATATTTATTAGTCTGGGCACAGCAGTAGTAGGTCCAGAAATCCTTGACCTCTGCCTTGAAAATATCCGCCTCCTCCTCGGTACATACGGGAGTTTTGATAAGACCGCTTCTGTAATAGGTGATGTCAGAAAGCGCATCAAGCGAATTGAAATCACTGAAGTATTTTTTTACAATGTTGGCGGCTTTTGTGTACTGCTCAAGCTGTTTTTCATTGGGCTCGTCGGAAACGTGTACCCAACAACGTTCCTTTATTCCAAGAGCTTCTGTTTCCTCTCGCAGAGCAACGGAGAATTGTGCAAGAAAGTTGGTGTATTCCTCGCCTGCCGCTTCAGTTTCCCAACCGAAGATACGCTTAACTTCGCCATCAACCTCTGCTATAATCTTTGGAGCATGTTCTGCCCCCCATTGGGTGAAAAAGTGCGATATTTCAAAAGCCTCAATTCCGTTTTTGAGGCAGATATCAACATATTTCCTGAAATTTGCGAAATCGAAGGTATAGTTTTTACCGTCTTTCTTCACACCCACAAGCTGGAAGGTGGGTCGCTCACCGCCAACTTCAGTATCAAGTGGTGGTGTAAACACAGGGGTAAGAAGCATATTGACACCGTGTTCTCTTGCATTTTTGATAAAACGGTCTGCAATAACCCAATATTCCTCGGAGCAAGGCTCCACGTTATAATAGGTGCAAAGGCAGTCATTGTGAAACCAGTTGGTGAACAGAAAATCCTGCCCGGGAAGTTTTGCATCAATAATATCTAATTCGAATGTTTTTTCGGTAACAATATTATCTGCAGAAAGCTTAACGGTAATCGTGTTCTTGCCTGTAACATTATCCGAGGGCTTGTATTCAAACCAAAGTGCAGACCATTCACCCTTAGTGAGTGAAGCCTTGCCGTCAAGTGGCATAAGCAGGTCGGGGAACTCTTTCCTCTCGGCTGAGTAATGGAAATTGTCAGAATCCTCATACTGTGTTGTACCCGCAGGGATGTTTTTTACCTCGTAAACTGTAATATTATCCTTGATGGGTGAAATTACTTCAACAGAAACCTCTGTTTCACTGTCGGTTTCGGGTAATATTGCAATCTGGAATGAAAAGCTTTCGTTTTTCAGTGATGAGAAGGATGTGAACTCATTTTCATTTGGTTCAACGTCCTTGAAAACCTTGGAAAGGGATGATAATAACAGGGCTTTCATAATTATTTCTCCTCTTTTTTATCCATAGTACCCTTTTTCTTGAGAATAATAAGGGGGATGAATACAAGTGCGGCAACAATTGCACTGTAAAGGAACATTTTTGCATCTGGAACGGATAATTCCGTTATAACTTTTTCACCGGCAACAATATTTTCCTGTGTATAGGTTGCACCTGCACTTCTGCAAGCATAGTCACCGATAGCAGGACCGACAACCATAGGAATAAGCACAAAGAAAATCATACGGATGCCCTGGAAAAGACCTGTTTTCTCAGGGGGAGTGAAGTCACGGATTGATGCACCGAACTGAATTGTGAGAATAAGATATCCGATAAATGTGGGTGCAATACCTACAAGCAACGCGTACATACTGTTTGATGTTGAGAGAATTATAAGACCCACGATAAGAGCTGCAACAGCAGGGAAGAAAGCAAGAAGCTTTTTCTTTGCGGCAAGCTTCATAAGAGTGATAACACCGGCTAAGAGAACAGCAACGGCAATTACACCCATAACGATAACTGTGGGGAGCGATGTGCTTAAAAGGTTCTGGTTTGCGGGGTTTTCAAGGATAACGTACTGAAGATATACAATAAGATAGGGGAAGAAAACCTGGAAAGCACAGTTGAAAAGGCACATTGCGACAAGGATGAGATAAAGTGTGGAATTTTCTTTGATAACAGAGGGCTTGAAGCCGTAGAAAAGGTCTGCCCAATAGCTTGTTTTCTTTTCTTCCTTTACAATATGTGCAGGTTCCTTGAGAGTGAAAAGACCGATAACACCGGCAACAGCAACCAACAAACCAAGAATTCCGAAGAAAAGCCTGTAGGAAACAAGACCTGACTGTGTAACGGTACCTGCACCCATAACAATACCCGTAGCAACGAAACCTACGATTGTGAAGGCTGTTTCGACCTTAGGTCTTGTGGTGGGAGTAGTAATATCAGTAACCCATGCGTTAAAGGCGGAGTCGTTACTTGTGGAGCCCATAAAGGTCATAACCATATCCATAATGATAACTGCCCATACTGTACAGGTAAGGATTTGTGCGGCGTCGGATAAACCAAAGATGGTTGAGATATTCTCTTTGGTAATAAAGCCAAAGGTGGCGGTGATACCGCCCCAAAGAATATAACCGATAGAGATGAATACCTTGCGGTTTTTCATTCTGTCGCTGAACGTACCCATAATAAATGTGGTAACAACAGCGGTAACAGCAGAAAGGGCAACCATTCGGCTGACAGCGGTTGAAGGCTCCATTGCGCCTAAAACAGCATCCTTGGTGGCGGTTGCATAAACTTCATTGTAGAGGAACGTATTGAAATACATATTCTCCAGATTCCACGCGATACTACCGATAAGACAGAACAAGCACACGTTGAACCAATTGAGGGGAGAAAGCTTGTCTGTGCTGAGCGGACTGATTTTCTTCTTGCTCATAAAAGCACTCCTAACGTAATTTGATAATTAACATTATAAATGTAAAAATATTTTGTGTCAAGAAAAGCCTTGTATGAATAAACAAACTAATCCGGGCAATAATTTTTACAATAAAAAGGGATGTGATTATTTACAAATCGAAATTGTTGTGGTATCATAAATTAGTTATAATATTTCGAAGGGAGGTATTGTTACGGAACACGCAGTAGTACATTTTGCGGCACAGAAGGCGCTCCATAAGGCGCTCAGGTACGTTGATAAAGCACCTGAGGAAAATCTTCTGAAGATTCTTGAGGTTGCTGAAAAATATTTCAAAATGTTTCCGGCTCAGAATTTCACTAAAATGAAGGCGGCACTTAACGATAAGGACAACGTCTATGTTCAGCTTGCTAAGAATATTCTTAATGACGTTGACCGCGATTTGGTCGAATCGTTGATGCTTACAATGGGCGTTCACGCAGGCTATTACGGCACACGTACAGTCCGTGCGAACCGTGACAAATACAACTGCAATATTCCCTTCACAATCCTTTTTGACCCCACAAGCGCCTGCAACCTTAAGTGTAAGGGCTGTTGGGCGGCAGAGTACGGACACAGCTCACAGCTTTCCCTCGATGAAATGCGCAGTATCGTAAAGCAAGGTAAGGAGCTTGGTACACATTTCTATATGCTCACAGGTGGTGAGCCTCTCATTCGTAAGAAGGATATTATCACTCTTGCTTCCGAAAATCCTGAGTGCGGCTTTCTTATTTATACCAATGCTACGTTGGTTGATAAAGCGCTTTGTGACGATATCAAGCGTTGCGGTAACATTACGCTTGCACTTTCCATTGAGGGTGACGAGCACAGTAACGATAGCCGTCGTGGCGACGGTGCTTATAAAACCACTATTGAGGCAATGAAGCTCCTTAAGGCGGAAAAAGTTCTTTTCGGTATTTCCGTTTGCTATACCTCTGAGAATGTGAATTATGTAACATCCGATGAATTTATTGATAAAATGATTGCTTTGGGAGTGAAATATGCTTTCTATTTTAGCTATATGCCTGTCGGAAAAGACGCGGTAAAAGAGCTTATTCCCACACCCACTCAGCGCAAGTATATGTACTTCTGGATGAAAAAAATGCGTAACAAGCACACAGGTAAGCCTTTGTTTGTTATGGATTTTCAGGATGATGGCGAATACGTGGGCGGTTGTATTGCCGGTGGCAGAAACTACTTTCATATCAATTCAAACGGTGATATCGAGCCGTGTGTTTTTGTTCATTTTTCTGACTCAAACATCCGAAAGGACACACTTTTCGATGCCCTTAACAAGCCTCTTTTTATGGCTTACAGGAAGGGTCAGCCCTTCAATGATAACCACCTTATGCCTTGCCCCATGCTTGAAAACCCCCACATTCTCAGAAATATTATTGAGTCAACAGGGGCAAAATCAACAGACCTTATTGAAAAAGAGTCTGTTGACGAATTGTGCAGCAAGTGTGACGATTTCAGCAAAGCCTGGGCGCCTGTTGCCAAAGATTTGTGGGATAATAATCCACACCCGAAGACTCACACTCAATATTACAGAGATACACCTGAAGGGAAAGCAAATAACATATAATTATCAGACCGACGAAGTTGCTTCGTCGGTTTTTCCTTTCTCAAGTTTAACAAAGAATTAACAATAGTGTTGTTGATTTTAACAAAAATGTTGCCGTTGTTTGAACTATTTGTTAATAAATGACGGTTTTAATTGTGCAATATTGACGAAAGTAGTTTATGTGATATAATACTCTGGGTTTAAGAATATTTTATTATAAAAATATTTTTTCAAACGAAGAGAGGAAAGCTATTATGAAGAGAACAAAAAAGATATTATCAATAGTGCTTGCTGTTCTTGTTGCATTTGGCAGTATGCCTATGGTTTACACAGCAACAGCAGCATCAGATGCAGTAACTTTTGCCGCATCTGATAAAGGTACACTTGATAACCCTACAAGACCAGTAGCGGCATCAGGTGTCCTTGAGAGGGAAGACCTCTACAAAATGAACATTAACTCCCAGAGTACATCGTACACATTCTATCAGACTAAAAATGACGAGTACTTCACTTACGGACAGACTCAGGGTCTTCAGCACTATTACGAAACAAGCGTAAGCTCAAGAACCCTTACCTTTGAAAGCATCGGCTTTTATGAGGGCGCATCTGAAATGAACGGAAGTACTGACCCTATTGAGGTGTCAGCCGGCTTTGGCAGATGGGAAAGCCCCCTTATTACAACAAACACCACAAGCGACTTCCTTGCAAACTATTTTGTTTCAAACAAATGGAAGTCAACAAACGGCAATGCAGACGGCATTGGTTCAGAGCCTAAGAACTTTGTTCTTGCAGGTGCTTGGACAGATATTGGCGGTTGTAAGGTTTATACCTGGCAGAATGATGTTATCTTCAAGGGTAATTCTGCTGATGTTACAGGTGAAATCAACACAGGCTACTATGAACAGCTTAAGTGGAACTGGGTGACTAGTGAGGCATCTGCAGCGTTTGACCTTCGCATAGGTACAACAATCAGAGTGCTTGATGCCCGTGAGCTCGCTAAGGAAATTGCAGAGGCAGAAAGCATCCTTGAAAACCCCGATAATTATACAACTGCATATATTTCATCTGTTGAGGCTACACTTAACACAATCCCTGATGATTTGAGAAATTTCTCTGCTGTTTATGACCAAAGTGTTATTGATAGCTACACAAAACTTCTTGAGGATGTAAGCCTTAACTCTGCTGACTACACAGAGTATAACAAGGTGTATAAGTCACTTAAGGGCATTTCAAATGAAAAAGGTGCTTTCACAGACGAAAGCTTTGAGGCATTCAAGGCTGAGATAAACAGAATCAATACAAATCTTCCTAAAAACCTTGATAAAACAAAGCAGACTACTGTTAATGCGGCAACTCAGGCTCTCAGGGATGCATACAACCTTCTTGTTGCAACTGATGTCAGCAAAACTGAGGATTCATATTATTTCCAGGGCACAGATAATAGCGGTAATGTAGATATCACCGTTAAGAATGTAAATCTTAAATTTATGCAGACAAAGGATAATCAGCAGTTTGCATTTACTCAGAGCTGGATACTTAACAGAACAGGTGGTTCAAACAAGAGAATTATTTACCGTGTTACAATTGACGATACATACCCATTGTATTGCGGAGAGACTTCGTGCCAGAGTATTCCATCTATTACAGAGAACAAAACATCAGAGTTCCTTGCAAGAATGAGCTCAGGCTACACAACATTAACTGCAGATGATGCGAATGGTACATCATTTACCGCAAAAGAGTTTACTACATGGGCATCCGATGATGGTCTTGTTTCCAATGGTATGTTTAATCACGAGGTAGGGCTTGAGGAGAAGAGCTATACCGCAACAGTAACACCCACATTTGTTGGTAACTCTGCTACAGAGTCAGGTGAAATAACCTCAAACTTTGTACAGAGAATCGGTTATAAATATTATACAGGTCTCTTCCAGTACAAATATCGCCACTTCCATGTTAATTCAACGGTTACAGTTACTGATGTGCGACAGCTTATTGGTGCAGTTGAGGATGCAAAGGAAACACTCAATAATCCCGGCACTCATTCTGAAGGTTATATTACAGCTCTTGCAGCGGCTGTTGATTCAGTTCCCGTTGAATTGCTCCGTGGCGTTGAGTACTACACTCAGGCAGAGGTTGATAGGCTTTATAACGATATCACAACAATTCCCGAATCAGTTGCAGATTATTCTGAGTTTGTGGAAGTCTTCGAGATGATGACTTCACTTAACAGTGAAAAATATACCGAAGACAGCTACGAAGCATTTATTGATGAGATTTATGCTATTAACCAGAATCTTCCCAAAAACCTTTCCGCAGATGAGCAGGCTACGGTTGATGCAGCAGTAGATGCACTTTATGCTGCATACAACAAGTTGGTTTCATGTCATCTTAACGATGATAATGTATTTACTCAGGACGATATTTCAGAGACAGGTAACAGTCCCTTTGAGTTTACCGTTGCATCAAATGAGTACAATTTTATGCAGACTGTAGACGGTCAGAAGTTTGCAATCAGAACAGACCTTACAGTAAGAAACGGCAAATCACGTTATAACTGTAACCTTCTTTCATTCAAGTTCTCAGATGTAAGTGCTGACAAGGTAGACAATATATGCGGCGGCAGAGCAACACCTGACGCTGGCTGTCACAACGGTGAAAATGTTCTTGAAAACCAGTCAGCACTTGTACTCAGCGTGGTTGAGGGAGTAAATGTTTACAGTACTGCAGATGATGCGGGTGATATCGGTGAGCATACTACATGGGTAAACACCGAGGGAGTTGCTCTTTCAACCAACGGTGTTCTTAATAATCCCACAACTCTTTCAACATCAGATTCTTCTGCTTATGCAGAGTATTATTACACCGGTGCAAGCGGTAATCAGGAGACAATTCAGCCCATTGATGTTAAGTATGCATTCCGTATCGGTTGGTCATACTACGAAACCGTTCTCGGTATTACAGGTGATACTGTTCGTCGTCACGCACATATTCCCGTTACAGTGAAAATTACTGACGCACGTGCGCTCCACACTCTTTACAATCAGGTTGCTGACATTCTTCAGGGCGAATCTGATAAAAACTATACATTTGACTCTCTTGTAAATCTTTACAATGCTTACACAGCAACAGATTCAAAAATGGCTAACGGTGACGAGTACTATACTCAGGATGAGGTTAATGCTGAGTATGCTGCACTTAAGTCTGCCTTTGATTCACTCCAGGAGGGTGCAGATTACAGCGAGTATTTTGAGGCTTATATAAAAGCACAGGAGCTCATCAGCACAAATAACACAGATTCAAAAGGCAACGCTCTTTACGACGAAGAGGTATTTGCAGAGTTTGTTGAAACTGTTACAACAACCAATGACAATCTTGAAAAGAACCTTTCAGCAACAGAAGAAAATCAGGCAAAGGTTGATACCGCTACAAACACAATAAAAGATGCTATTGCTACTCTTGAAGCAAGCAAGCGTGCAGATTACTCTGCCCTTAACGATGCTATGACAGAGGCAGAAAAAATCCTTAGTGCACCTGAGGGAACATACACAAAGTCAACTCTTGATGCACTTCGCGAGGCATATAATAACGCAACCGCACTTGACAAAACCTTACCTGCAAGCGAACAGGCAACAGTTGATGCTGTAACATCTGCTCTTGAGGCAGCTCTTGCAGATGTAATGTACAAGGCGGATTATTCAGAGTTTGAGGATGCTTATTCACAGGTTCAGGATATTGTAAAAAATCCCGACAATTACTCAGGTGCAACAGTTGAGGCAGCAAAGAAAGCTCTTAAAGAGGCAGATACACTTAATAAGGATTTGCCTGATACAGCAGATAACCGCACAACAATTGAGACGGCTACAGATAAGCTTAACGATGTACTCAACAATGTTGAGGGCAGAGCAGATTACAGCGAATTTGATTCAGTTGTAGATAGTCTTGAAGAAATTGTAAATAATCCTGATAACTATACAAGTGAAACAGTAGAGGCTGCAAAGGATGCCCTCCAGAATGCAGAGGACTTTGATAAGGCCCTCGGTGAGTCACAGCAGGGTACAGTTGATAGCTTTGTAAATGATCTTAAGGATGTTCTTAATTCAGCAAATAAAAAAGCAGATTATACAGACTACAACAAAGCAAAGGCTGAGGCAGACAGCGTTGTAAACGATGACGGCAACGGGAATCCCATTTACGATGAAGACGCTTTCAATGCATACAAGGAAGCTGTAGAGAAGGTTGATAATGCTCTCAGCAAGGACCTTTCTTCAGATAATCAGGCAGCAGTTGATGAAGCAACTAAGGCTCTTACTGATGCAAAGGCAGAGCTCGAAAACAACAAGAAAGCTGACTACACAGATTTCAATGCTGCAAAGGATGCCCTTGAAGAAATTGTAAACAACCTCGATAAATATACATCTGAAACAGTAACAAACGCACAGACTGCACTTGATAATGCAAATCAGATTCCCGACAATCTTGTTGTAGGTGAAAACAACGTTAATCAGGATATGATTAACAAAGCAACTCAGAATATGCAGGACGTTGTTGACTCTGCAGAAAAGAAGGCTGATTACAGCGAATTTGATTCAGTTGTTGACAGCCTTGAAGAAATTGTAAATAATCCTGATAACTATACAAGTGAAACAGTAGAGGCTGCAAAGGATGCACTCCAGAATGCAGAGGACTTTGATAAGGATCTCCCCGAATCACAGCAGGGCGTTGTTGATAGCTTTGTAAATGACCTTAAGGATGTTCTTAATTCAGCAGATAAAAAGGCAGATTACACAGACTACAACAATGCAAAGTCTGAGGCAGACAGCCTTGTAAATGATGACGGCAACGGCAATCCCATTTACGATGAAGAGGCTTTTGAGGCATACAAGGATGCTGTTAGCAAGATTGACACCGCTCTTGACAAAGACCTTCCCGAGTCAGAGCAGAGCAAGGTTGATGAGGCTACAAATGCTCTTGACAATGCCTTGAATACACTTGAGTCTAGCAAGTATTATACCGTAACATTCCTTGATGCAGAGGGAAATCTCTTAAGTGCAGAAAGATTTGTTCCCGGTGCAGTGTTCGGCACAATTGCCGCACCCCAGCTCCCCGAAAGCACAGATGAAATCGCAGTTGTTGGCTGGGCTTATGAAAACGATACTATTGCAGGCGCAGAGGATGTACTTACATCAGACGTTACTGTTAAAATTGCTTCTGAAGATAAGGTTCTCAGAATTATTGACGGTTCGGGCTTAAGTGTTGATGCTGAAACAGGCTACATTGTTACCGAGGGTCGTGCTCTTACAGTTGCAGATATGCTTGCAAAGTTTGACAATGATGTGACTATGCTTGTAATCAAGGACTTTGAGGGTAACGTGCTTTCAAGCGATGATTATGTTGGCTCAGGTGCAGTAATTACACTTGAATCAAAATATACAGATGTAGTTTATGAAGCAAGAACATTTGTTATATACGGCGATGTTACAGGTGATGGTCTTGTAAATGCTGATGACTATGCTGTTGCAAGAAAAGCAAACATCATTCCCGGCTCATATAACGAAAGCAACTACTACTTCTTTGTAGCAAACGATGTTGCAAAAGACGGTTATATTGATGCTCTTGATACTTCATACATCAATCTTATGGTTAAAGGCTATAAATAAGGGCTGAAATCAAATATTAACAGAGTGTTACCGAGCTTTCGGCTGACACTCTGTTTTTTGTTATTCTTATACATAACTTTGTGTGTGTTTTTGTACCTTTGACTATTTACAAAAAATATTTTTCTATGTTATAATGTAATATATTCGGTTATTGTATCTATTTTCAAGAGGTGTAGGTTTTATGGAGCGTAAAAGCGGAGTGTTGATGCACATTTCGTCACTGTGGGGTGATTATTCCTGCGGAAGTTTCGGCAAAGCCGCACGTGAGTTTGTGGATTTCCTGTCCCGTGGCGGTTTTTCCTATTGGCAGGTGTTACCCTTTGGCTTGGTTGATGAGTGCAACTCACCATACAAATCATATTCAACCTTTGGGGGGAATCCATATTTTATTGACCTTGAGACACTTTATGAAGATGGGCTCGTTACAAGTGATGAGTTAGAGTCTGCAAGGCAACAAACGCCATATTCCTGCGAGTTTGAACGATTAAGCCGTGACAGAGTGTTACTCCTTATGACCGTGTCACAAAGAGTGTCAGCGGAGTTAAGAGAAAAGATAAATGAATTTATTGACTCAAACAAGCACCTTTCTGATTTCTGTAAGTTTATGGCACTTAAGAGCGCAAACAACGATGCAGAATGGACAGAATGGACTGTTGAGGAGTTTTCGCCCTATGTGGAATTCGGTTGGAGGTTCATTCAGTATGAATTTTTTGCACAGTGGGCAAGTGTTAAAAAATATGCCAACAGTAAGGGCATAAAGATAATCGGTGATATCCCGATTTACGTTTCATTTGATTCCTCAGATGTTTATTTTAATCGTGAAATATTCCTTATGGATGATAATAACCGACTCACAGATGTGGCAGGTGTGCCACCTGATTATTTTGCTGAGGATGGTCAGCTCTGGGGTAATCCCCTTTATGATTGGTCTGCACTTGAAAAGACCGGTTTTAAATGGTGGAAGGACAGAATTGCAGCTTCTCTGGAGCTTTTTGATGGTGTGCGCATTGACCATTTCAGAGCTTTTGAAAGCTTCTGGGCAGTTGACGGTAAGGCAAAAACCGCCCGTGAGGGCAAATGGGTAAAAGGCCCTGGAATGAAACTTATAAACGCTGTTAAATCTGTTGCAGGCGACAAACTTATTATTGCAGAAGATTTAGGAGATATTACAAAAGAGGTTGTTGAGCTTGTTGAAGAAAGCGGATTCCCCGGTATGAGGGTTTTCCAGTTCGGTTTCTTAGGTGGCGAAACTCCGCACAAGCCCCATAACTACATAAACAATTGCATTGCCTATTCGGGTACTCATGATAACAACACTCTTCTCGGTTATTTGTGGGAGACACCTATGGACGTGAAGCACGATGTTATGCGCTACTGTGCCTGTGACCCCGACAGATGGAATGAGGACGGCTGCTGGGCGATTATCCGCACCATTATGGGAAGCAATGCGGGGCTTTGCATTTTTCCCGTGCAGGATTTGTTAGGCTACGGCAATGATACACGACTCAACGTGCCCGGCAGGGCAGAGGGCAACTGGCTCTATCGCATTACGAAGGAACAGTTGAACTGCATCGATACAGAAAAATACAGATACTATAATTCAATTTATGGAAGGTAAGCTATGGCAGATTTAAAAGATATCACCCTGTTTTTACTTGATATGGACGGCACGGTTAATCTAGGCTATGACCCCATTGACGGTGCAAGGGATTTCCTTGAAACACTCTTATCACAGGGCAAGAATTTTATTTTCCTTACAAACAATTCTTCGAAGAGCAAGTTGGATTACGTTGAAAAAATGCGTTCTCTCGGGTTCCCTTGCGAGGAAGATAACGTTTTCACTTCAGGTATGGCGGCAGGAATGTTCCTTGAAGAGAACAAGAAGGGCGGTAAGGTATACGTCTGCGGTACCCGCTCACTTGTAAACGAGCTTGGTAATTACGATGTGGATATTGATCCCACAGGCGAAAATGCCGACACAGTTCTTCTGGGCTATGACACGGAGCTTGACTATAAGAAAATCCGCACCGTGTGTGACCTTCTCGATGGTGGAGCAGATTACTATGCAACCAATATTGATATGGTTTGTCCTATCGAGGGGGGCAGATATCTCCCCGATTGCGGTAGCTTTGCCGATATGTTTGAACAGGCGGTAAAAAGGAGACCTCGTTTCCTCGGCAAGCCTGACCGCACAATGATTGATATAATTGCAAAGGCACAAGGCGTGCCCTATGAAAATATTGCAATGGTAGGTGATCGTATTTATACCGACGTCAAAACAGGTATAAATGCAGGTGTTACATCAATACTTGTCCTTTCCGGTGAAACCACTATGGAGGACTATAAGAGGTCAGACGTTAAACCCGACTATATCCTTGATTCCGTTAAGGATATTCTTGAAGCTATAAAGTAACGGGAGGTTTTTATGAAAAAATTTATTGCTATCTTAACAGCTATTACCCTTTTGTTTTCAATGGGTGCATTGAGTCTTACCGCAAATGCGCTTATTGACACCACAGTTGTTTACGGTGACCTGGACGATGACGGCAAGGTTGACCTGGACGATGCTATCGGTGTGCTTAAGGTTGCATCAGGTCTCAGCTCAATTGCAGACCCTGAAATTGTCAAGCGTGCCGATGTTAACAGTGATGGCGCGGTAACGCTTTACGATGCCCGCCAGGTTCTTAGAGGATGTGCGAGTTTGACAGCGCTTCAGCCGACCGGTGCTTTCAGTGGCTTTGAGGGTGATGAGTATTTCCAGACCCCCGACCAGGCAGTTGCAGTCTTCAACACACTTCTCAATAAAGTGAAGTCACAAAAGCCCGGATTTATCCGCAGCGAGGACGTTGACATTATAAACTTCGGTATAAAAGAGATTAATTTTGTTGGCATCAATTTCGGCAACTCCACGGAGAGCGTTTCAAATATGATTCGAGATATGATTGTCAAGGAGTCCGAGCCCGAGATGGCACAGACTGTGCTTAAGGGTCAGAATTGTGACAATGCTATGTCAGCAGAAACCGAAAACTACGTTTCGAATCTTAAGGAAAATGACATTTACGGCATAAAAGCAGATTTCGATGAGGGAACAGGTATTATCACCATCGAAATAGCACTTGCTGACTGTGAAATCGCAAACGTGAGTCAGACTGCTTATGCAGATGTATTCAATCCTGCTATTCTTCAGGAAAACTCCGAAAGTGTAGTTGAAAACATCTTCGGTGCAAACACATTTGAGGATGCGCGTAAAAAAGAACTTAAGAATGCAGTTCTTAAGGTTGTTATTGACAGTGCTACCACACATATTTTGTCATACACAACAAGCTATGAAACTCATATCTATCTTGAAAACTCCACTTTTGGTATCAACTCAACTCTCTCTGCAAAAATGAAGGGTGTTGAGTACGCAACAAGAATCAATGTTTCTTACAGCGATTTCCAATGGTAATTGGTTTTGATTCAGCGGGGATTAGTTTCCCTAAAACTGAGGAGTGTATATTATGAAAAAGTATGTTTTAGCACTTGACCAGGGTACAACCTCATCACGCACTATCGCTTTTGATAAAAAGGGGCGTATCGTGTGTAAGGCTCAGTATGAGTTTGAGCAGATTTATCCCAAGTCAGGCTGGGTAGAGCACAATCCTTATGAAATCCTTGATTCACAGCTAAGGTCATTGAGCACCGCACTTATGCAGGGCAAGATTGATCCAAAGGAAATTGCGGCAATCGGCATTACAAATCAGCGTGAAACCACAATCCTGTGGGATAAGGAAACAGGCAAGCCTGTTTACAATGCTATTGTGTGGCAGTGTCGCAGAACTGCTCCTATCTGCGAAAAGCTTAAGGAACAGGGTCTTGAGGATTATGTGAAGGAGCACACAGGTCTCCTTATAGATGCTTACTTCAGTGCAACAAAAATCAAATGGATTCTTGACAACGTACCCGAGGCACGTACACTTGCCGCAGAGGGCAAGCTCCTTTTCGGTACAGTTGAAACCTGGCTTATATGGAACCTTACAAACAAGCAGGTGCACGTTACCGATTACAGTAATGCCGCACGTACAATGCTCTTTGATATTGAAAAGCTTTGTTGGGATGAATACCTTTGCTCGCAACTTGGTATTCCGATGAGTATTCTTCCCGAGGTAAGGGAAAGCAGCGACGTTTACGGTTATGTAAGTGATGACCTTCCGGGTCTCAAAAATCTTGCAGGCATTCCTATTTCGGGTGCAATCGGTGACCAGCAGGCAGCTCTTTTCGGTCAGGCTTGCTTCAAAGCGGGTCAGGCAAAGAATACATACGGCACAGGCTGTTTCCTGCTTATGAACACAGGCGACAAGCGTATTCACTCCAAAAATAGCCTTATTGAGGGTATTGCGTGGGGTATCAACGGCAAGGTTACCTATGACCTTGAGGGCAGTGCCTTTAATGCAGGCTCAGTTATTAAGTGGCTTCGCGATGAGCTTCGTCTTATTTCCGAGCCCAGCGAATGTGACTTCCTTGCAGAGAGTGTAAAGGATGCAAACGGCATTTACCTTGTGCCGGCATTTACAGGTCTTGGCGCACCCTATTGGGATATGTATGCCCGTGGTTGCGTTGTTGGTCTTACACGTGGCACAAACCGTGCTCATTTTGCAAGAGCCGTCCTTGAAAGCATCGCATATCAGGTAACAGACCTTGTTGATGCTATGCAGAAGGATAGTAATATCATTCTCAGTGAAATGAGAGTTGACGGAGGTGCATCTGTAAGTAACATTCTCCTGCAGATTCAGTCAAATCTTATTTCATCCAAGGTTAACCGTCCCAAGCTTGTTGAAACAACTGCTCTCGGTGCCGCGTATATGGCAGGGCTTGCAGTTGGTTTCTGGAAGGACTTTGATGAGATTGAAAAGGTTCGCGAGGTTGACCGTATCTTCGTTCCCGCTATTGATAACGATTCCCGTGAGGCTATGCTCAAGGGTTGGCGCAAGGCGGTAGAGCGCTCGAAGAATTGGGAAGAAGTATAATTTATGGAAATATTAATAGTAGTGTTAGGTGCAATCAGCGTGGTTTTATCCATCGTTTGCACGGTGCTTGTCCTTTCCCTTAAAAAGGGCAAGGATAACGACGCCATATATGAGGAATTCCGTCGCAACAGACAGGAAATGGCACAATCAAATAAAGAAACACGCGCAGAGACAACGGCGGCATTGGGTAAATTGGAACAGAAACTCAATGAAATGGTTAAGGAGAATTACGAAAGCCGTATAAATCTTACGGAAAAAATCGGAGAGTCTCTTAAATCCATTCAGGAGCAGAATGCACAAAGCTCCGACAGGCAGACAAAGGTTATCGGTGAGTCTATTTCAAAAATGCAGGAAAGCAACGAAAAAAAGCTTGAGCAGATGCGACTTACCGTTGATGAAAAGCTGACATCGACCCTTACAACCCGACTTGATTCATCCTTCAAAACTGTATCACAGCAGCTTGAAAACGTTTATAAGTCGCTTGGTGAGATGAAGGAGCTTTCACAGGGTGTTACCACAAACGTAACCTCGCTTAATCGTATTCTTACAAACGTTAAAGCCCGTGGTACCTGGGCAGAGGTACAGCTTGAATCCATTCTCGACCAGACCATACCCGGACTTTACGTTAAGAACTATTCACCCAAAAACAATGCAGAGCGCGTTGAATTTGCCATAAGATTCCCCAATAGTGACAAAAAGGGCGAGGATATTTATCTGCCAATTGACTCCAAATTCCCCCTTGAGGACTATGTAAGAGTATGCGACGCGGCAGACAATGCAGATCCTGAGGCGCTTAAGATTGCCCGCAAGGCACTTGAGGACAGAATCCTTGCCGAGGCAAAGGATATCAAAAAGTATATCTGCGTACCGCAGACTACACCCTTTGCAGTGCTGTACCTTGCCACTGAGGGGCTTTATGCAGAAATTGCATCCTCTAAGAGTGGTATAGCTGAGAAGTTACAGGCTCAGAACGTTATGGTGGCAGGTCCATCTACAATAACTGCACTCCTTAACTCCTTTGCTATGGGCTTCAAGGCTATGGCTATTAATGAGAAGGCAGACGAGGTACGTAAAATTCTTGGTGCGGCAAAGTCACAGTATGACACATTTGGTACAGTTCTTGAAAAAGCTAAAAAGAAAATTGATGAGGCAGGCAAAACCCTTGATGAAGCTCGTCATCGCAATGAGATGATTCAGAAAAAGCTTAGAAACGTTGAGGAAATCGAAGCCTCTGAAGCAAGCAATATGCTTGAATTGCCTGAATATACAGACTAAAGAAAAACCTGTGAGTTTTAAGCTCACAGGTTTTTTGTCAGTAAAGCCCCCGCAGGAACACCTGCGGGGGCTTTGTCATAAACTATTTATAGCAGAGCTATTAAACTTCGCCTACGCCACCATCGTCATCATCCTCAGGTTCGTCGGGATTTACGGGAGGGTCAACGGGGTCTTCTGTACCTTCGCCCTCACCTGGGTTTACGGGAGGGTCAACGGGGTCTTCTGTACCTTCGCCCTCACCGGGGTTTACGGGAGGGTCAACGGGGTCTTCTGTGCCTTCGCCCTCACCTGGGTTTTCGGGGTCGACAGGAGTCTCAGGCTCATCGGGTTCAAGGTTATCATCGGGGAAGGCTGTGATCGGAACTTCTGCAGAATGTTCTACTTGGCCGCGATTTTCCGCTGAAGCAACTACTTTGTAAGTATAGATGCCGTTTGTTGTAAGCGTGTTATCAATTGCTATACGATATACTTTTTCTTCGTCAGTACCTTCGTTTTCGATTACAACCTCGGATTCAATATTTACCAATTCCCAGCTATCCTCAATTTCAGGAGAGTTTGTGCGGAAAATTTCATATTTTTCTGCATTGGTTACGAGAGACCAAGTGATAACTGCCTGTTGGGGATTACCGTCAAGGGGAGAAACTTTTAAATCATAAAGTGGTTCAAGATGAGAAAGGAGAGTAGTTGTTTTGTACTCTGATTCTGACTCGGGTCTGTCTGCTACGGGAGCAACCGCCTTGATTTTATATGCATATTCTTTGTCGTGGATTACCCTTTTGTCCACAAAGGAAAGCTCGCCGTTGATTGCATCCTCGTTAGTAAGTGTTCCGATTTCTTCCCAGTTAAGGAATCCGTCATCAGATGCTCTCAATACAATGTATTTTTCTGCAAAGTCAACCTGAAGCCAATTGATGCGTGCGGCATAAAGGTTACCCTCTGTAGCATTATCGATTGAAGTAATAACTGTTGCTGCAAGGGGATCGTGGGGACGTCTGATTGTAACAGAAGCCTCACCGTTAACCTTACCGCCTACTGCAACGCTGATTGTGTAGGTGTAGGTTGCACCCTTCTCTGCAGATGTGTCTGTCCAGGTGTAACGACCGTCTGTGAAGCCACCAACGGGAACAGCTTCCTCTGTGCCTGTTGCACGTGTGATGGTTGTCCTTATATATTTGTTACAAGCCCAATCAAGCTGAATGCCGTCGTCTGTTACAGTTGCTTCAGCTGTGATTTCTGCAAAGTTGCCAACAGGAGCTGACTTTGCACTCTCGAGTTCACCTATAACAGTTGAAACAGCATAGTAGTAAGCGGTTGTTGATGCACCATCAGAGTCATCAGTAAACATCTTATCTGTTGTGTTTGTGATTTTTTCCCACTCTGTGCCGTCCTTAGCCATTCTGTAAAGGTTGTAGGACTCTGCACCGTCAACAGTGCTCCAGGAAATTCGAGCGAAGTGCGACTGAATGTTATTGCTAACGAAAACCCTTGTGATATCGGGTATTGAAATAGCAGTAGCTGATCTGGTGTAATAGGGACTGACATCCTTGGCATTATTATATGCTTTTACGGCATATTCGTAGGTTTTGCCGTTAACAACATTTGTATCAATATATGATGTATCGGTGATAGTTCCGATATAGTGCGATGAAGCCCAGCTCTTTGTACCTGCATCACGCTTGTAAATGTTGTATTTTGTAGCACCCGTAACTTTGCCCCAGGTAATGCTGAGTGCAAGTGAGTTGTCAGTTGTTTCGATTTGTTCAATCTTAAAGTCAGGCTTTGTAAGATGAACGCGTACTATACCGCTTTCCTTGAAATAACTGTAAATGCCGTCCTTATCAAAGGCACGAACAGTATATTTGTATGAAGCACCGGGGGTTTTTTTGCTGTTATCAATAAATTGAGTTGCTTTGCCATCCTTGACTACTTTGAGAAGAGTCCAGGATTTTGCGTTATTGATTTTTCTGTAAACATTATAACCGGAACAACCATTGATTGCTTCCCATTTCAAAACAGCATTGTAATTGTTATCAAAAGTAAGTGATTTGAGTGCAGGTGTTTTAATAAACTTTGCGGTAATACCCTTTGAGTTATAACCACCTACGTTAGTATCGGAGAAAGACTTTACTGTGTAGGTATACTTCTGCATTGATTGAGCAGTTTTGTCAATGAAATACGTATTTGTGGTTTTGCCAAGGTATTTCCAGGTTTTTCCGTTAAGACGATAAACATAGTAGCCTGTAACATTTTCATTGTTATTTGTCCACTGGATTTTCATACCGCCATCATAGGAGGAGGCTTTTTTGAGAGTGGGAGCCTTAATGTAATCAAAGTCAACACCGTTATAGTTGTATGCACTTACGGTTTTGCCGTTAAAAGCCTTGACTGTATATGTGTAGTTCCAGTCTGTGCTGGTAGCCGCCTTATCGGTATATGAAACCTTTTTGCCGTCCTTGATTGTAGCAATAAGCTTCCAGTTATAGTCGCTCAGGTTGCCGCCCTTGCGATAAACATAGTAGCCCTTTGCACCTGCAACGGCATTCCATTTAATAACTGCGTTACCGGCAGTTCCTGCACCGTCAACAGAAATCTTCGGCATGGAGAGGTATTTGATGGTAAGACCCTTTGTGTCGTATTTACTACGGTATTTACCATCGCTACACTTTACAGTGTAAATATAATCCTTACCGCTCACAGCAGTAGTATCAACGTAGGATGATGCTACTGAGGGGATGTGCTTGAGAAGTGTCCAGCTCTTGTCGCCGACAGCTTTTCTGTAAACATTGTACTTTGTGCCTGTGGGCAATGTTTCCCATGTAAGCTTGGGACCTGTAGCTGAGTTTACAAGTGATTTGAGCTTGACTGTCTTTGTTGACATACGGTCGATGTTAATCTTAAATGTGCTGAAGGATGATGTGTCAACTGTCTTTGTTGTTGAACCATCCTTGGTTGTCTCGATGTAAGTATAGCATCTGCCGTAGTATGTTCCGCTGATTGTGGTCTTGAACTCCCATTTGATTTTGAGGGGAGTGTTACCTGCAGTTGTGGAGAACTGCTTTGAAAAGCTTCTGATTTTGGTTGAATAGTTTGAATCGGAGAAAATTTCAACCGCGTAGTGTGAATTGGGCTTGCCTTTACTTATCTGCATAAAGTAGAGGGTACCTTCATCACCCTTGAAATTGTACTGCGAAACCTTTGCGCTGAGCTTGCTGTCGGTGGGTACTGCCTGTCCGTAAGCACATTTGTAGTTAGCAACCTGGTTAGCCGCAAATGCAACTGTACACAATGTACCCATAATCAACAGAGTCGCAATGATTGAAAGAATAATCTTCGCAGAAAAACGCTTCTGTGTCATATAAAAACCTCCTGAGTTAGGGTGAATTCAAATGTATTATAATATATATAACCGCATAATTCAATAACAAATTATGAATTGTTTGAAACTAAAAAGATACAGAAAAGTAAATTTTTGATGAATTCTGTTGACAGTTGAACGACTGTTCAACTATAATATGAATTAAAGAGGTGTTTGATATGTCAAAGGTAAAATGCGATTGTTGTGAACTTCATAAAGAATCGGTGGAAAAAGCAACTTCTGCCATGCTTCCTGAAACACAGTTCTGTAAGATTTCGGATTTCTTCGGGATATTCGGTGACAGTACCCGCATAAAGATATTGTGGGTGTTGGATAACGGAGAGATGTGTGTAGGGGATATTGCCGTTGTTTTGTCAATGACAAAGTCGGCAGTGTCACATCAGCTCAGAGTATTGAAGGAAAATCGTCTTGTGAAAAATCGTCGGCAGGGAAAAAACATTTATTATTCTCTTACTGACAGTCATATCAAAGATATTATCGAAAGGGCGGTTGAGCATATTGATGAGTAATGAGCATCATTCCCACTATCACCACCATCACCACGAAGGGAGTTCGGATAAAAAAATCCTGACAGCCTTCTTTCTGAATCTGTTTTTCGTGTTTGTAGAAATTTTCGGCGGTTTTTTTACAAACAGCTTTGCAATATTGTCCGATGCGGTTCACGACCTGGGTGATTGTGTTGCTATTGGCTTTGCTTACGTAATGGAGAAGTTATCCAAAAAAGCACCTGATGAAAAATATACTTACGGATACAGACGATACAGTCTGTTGTCTGCAATTGCTACCTCAGTTTTACTTGTTATAAGCAGTATTTTTGTAGTTTGCGGTGCAGTTATGCGACTTGGTGAACCCCAGGAGGTCAGAAGCGGAGCTATGCTTATTGTGGCGTTGTTTGGTGTGATTATCAACGGTGCCGCAGTAATTACTACGCACAAGGGAACAGGAGCAAATGAACGCGCGGTAAGTCTTCATATGCTTGAAGATGTGCTGGGATGGGTTGCAGTGCTTATCGGCAGTTCGCTGATATACGCTTTCAAATGGTACATTATTGACGGAATACTGTCTCTCTGTATAGCGCTATTCCTTATAATCCATTCGATCATTAACATAAAAAACGTATTTGCCATACTTCTGGAGAAATCGCCTGAAGGCTTTGATGTGCAAGGCTACAAAAACGGTTTATCCGCTATTGACGGAGTACAGAACGTACATCATCTGCATATATGGAGCCTTGATGGTGAGAAGATTATGGCAAGCCTTCACGTAAGACTTTGCGAAAAGCCTGATATGACCGATTATGCAAGGGTGAAAAAGGATGTGGAGGATCTGAGTAAGGCGATGGGCGTGAGCCATCTGACAGTTCAGATTGACGTTAACGAGCATTGTGACCACGAGGATTGCGGAGCTTGAATTTTTATAAAGACTTACCAAAAAACGTCATCCATTTTTGGAGGGCGTTTTTTCTGTTTTTCATTGCATTTTGGTACAAATAATGTTATTATAAAGTGTACTGTGGATTAGAATAATCCCAAACAGCCGCACAAGAGTCTTTTTTGTGGCATCCGGGTGCTCTGATCACGATTGTATTGCGAGGTGAACTCACACGGAAATCAACAATCAATTATATAAGACGGCATTCGGTAATCTGCCGGAAGAAAAACGCCAGCGTATTTTGTGTGTTGCCCGTCAGGAGTTTGCCGAAAACGGTTTTGAAAACACCTCGATTATGCAGATTGCAAAAAAATCAGGCATAAGCGTGGGCGCTGTGTACAAGTACTTTGATAACAAGGAACAGCTTTTCAGCTACATAATGCACGATGGGCTATCCACCCTTGAGGATATGCTTATGGAGCTGGCTCCGTCAGATGAAGATATTCTCTTCAAGGCGGAGAAGATAATCCGTACTCTTCTTGCATTTTCAAAGGAGCAGCCTGAGCTTGTACAGCTTTATTGCTCTCTCACCACGGGCGGAAGTACAGAGTTCCTTAATCAGCTTTCCCAGCGTATTGAGGCGGTTACCGCTTCAATTTACACACGCACGATTGCCGTTGCACAGGAAACAGGTGAGGTCCGCAAGGATATTAATCCAGCATTCTTTGCCTATCTTCTGGACAATGTTTTTATGATGTTGCAGTTTTCAACCTCTTGTCCGTATTATAAGGAGCGTTTCTTTATCTACACAGGCAAACAGGTGGAGGACAGCGACGAGCTCATTGTAGAGCAGACCCTATTGTTTTTAAAAGCGGCATTTAACTTTAAGTAATAAGAAATCAAAGAAAGGTGATTACTATGAAGAAATTATTATCAATAGTGCTTGTTATAGGTATATTGATGTCTGTAATGAGTCTGTCCGTATCCGCTGTCGATACAGCTCTTACCGATGAAGCGGTAGCAGATATTCTGGTTACAATGACCAGAGCTGATGTTGATGATGACGGAGTATATTCTACACAGGATGCAAAAATTCTTCTTCGCGCGGCTGCGGGTATTGAAACTGAAGAGGAGGACTATGACATTGACCTTGATGGTCAGGTTTCACTTCTTGATGCTCAGAAGATGCTTCGCGTTGCAGCTGATCTTGAAAATGTTGTTGACAACGAGACATTGTTGATGTTTTTCAGCGATTCACTTAACGGCATAAAGACAAAGAAACCCGGCTTTAGCAGAACAACAACAAATCTTTGTCCTTCAATCAAAGTAACAACATCAGGTGCACCGGTTTCATCACTCAACGTTACGAATATGGAGTACAGAGATTACGTTAACAACCTTGTTAAGGTTATGAACTCGTTCCCTTACAACACCATGCTTGATGATGATATGAAGCAAGAGCTTGAGCTTATGAAGAAATCTGCTGTTGAGGTTTATGAGCCACAGGTAGAAAATAAGGTTGTTGCAGCTACCTCAAACAGCCATTATACAAACTTTCCTGTTAATAATCTCGGTTGGGTATGTAAGCTTAGTTTGAGTGAAATCAAAACAATCAAGCAGACAGTGGTAGACGGTAATTTTGTAATTACAGTTACACTTAATAATTACACATACGGCAAGGGTGAGTACCCCACAGGTTCAGCAGGCTTCAGCGAGAGACAGAAGCTTCCCTATGGTAAGGTGTTCAATCTTCCTAGCCTCAATGAAAGTGACGGTTCTGTTGTAAACTCAGTGACTCTCAAGAACGGTATTATTGTCCTTACACTTGATGGTGAAACAGGAAAGCCTGTTGAGGTTGATTACAGCTATTCTTATGTCTCAGATATTACGTCAGCAAAGACAGAAGGTTCAGAACTCGTTATGAAGACTGTCACAACAGCAAATACCAACGAGAACTATGTGATAAATAAGGAGTAATCTATGGAAAAAGTAAAAGTTACTATGGAAAATGGCGGCGAGTTTATTATTGAGCTTTGCCCCGAGCAGGCACCAATTACCTGCGAAAATTTCCTGAAACTTGTAAAGAGTGGTTTTTACAACGGTCTTACGTTCCATCGTGTTATCGACGGCTTTATGGCACAGGGCGGTGATCCGGAGGGCACAGGCTGTGGCGGTAGTGATGAAAACATTAAGGGTGAGTTTAAAATCAACGGTGTGAATAACACGCTTTCACATACCCGCGGTGTTATCTCTATGGCACGTTCATCAAACCCCAACTCAGCAAGCAGTCAGTTCTTTATCTGTTACGGTGACTGCACCTTCCTTGACGGTCAGTATGCCGCATTCGGTAAGGTTATTGAGGGTATGGAGGTTGTTGATGACTTCCTTAAGATTGACAGAAGAATGAGTTTCGGAGGAGAACGCTCAACACCTGTTGAACCCATTGTTATGAAAACAGTTGTTACTGTTGAATAAATATAGTTTATCATAAAGGAGACTTAACCAATGAACACAAAAGTTGAAGGCATCCTTCACAAGCTGTATGGTACTACTCCCGGCGGAGATGGTCTGCAGCCCAAGGAAGCGTTGGCTTACGGTATTGCAGGATTTGGTCAGAACTTTATCTGTACCATTATCGGCTCATACCTTACAATCTTCCTTACAGACGCACTTCTTTTCGGTGCAGAGGGTGTTACTATCGGTTCTGTTGCAGGCTCAATGGCAGTTGCATGGCTTATGCTCGGTACCCGTGTTTTCGACGCATTCAATGACCCGATTATGGGTAGCGTTGTTGACAAGACAAGAACAAAGTGGGGAAAATGCAGACCTTACCTTAAATGGATGGCTATCCCCATTGCAATTATGACAATTGCTTGCTTCCTCCCCGTATTTAAGGAGAAGGCAACAACATCATTCATCATTGTTGGTATTATCTATGTTATCTGGTCTGTGGCATACACAATTGCAGACGTTCCTTACTGGGGTCTTTCAACCTGTATGACAAACGACACAGTTGTCCGTGGTAACCTTCTTACAGTTACACGTCTCCTTTGCACATTGGGTGCAGGTATCGTTACTGTTTTTGTTCCCATCATAACAAACAGTGTTACTGCAAAATACAAATATACAGATTCTGCAGAAAGCATTGCACAGATTATGGCGGATAAGGGTGTTGATGCCGAAGCTGCAAAGACTTTTGTTGGTACAGTTATTGCAGGTCAGGAAAGTGCAAATGCCGAAACACTCAGATGGACATACTTCATTGCAGCAGTTGTTCTCGTTGTTGCTGCAATTCCCATGTTCTTCTATGGCTTCAAACACACTAAAGAGCGTTTCACAGCGGACGATAATCCCCCCAGCTTTGGTCATAACCTTAAGCTCCTTTTCAAGAATGACCAGCTTTTACTTATTGTTATTTCCGGTGTTCTCGGTGGCGCAAGAATGGTTTATTCATACACAGGCGGACTTTATTTCGCAAAGTATGTTCTTCAGAATGAAGGTATGTACAGCCTTATTACACTTCTTGTTGTTCCCGGTGGTCTTGTGGCTTCTGTCCTTGTTCCCTGGATGTCAAAGAAATTCACAAAGAAGTGGGCTTACGTTGCAGTTCACCTCTTCGGTGGTGTTGTAATGGCTGTTATGTACTTCATCGGCTACGATGCTCCATGGAAGCTTGTTATTGCCGCAATCGGTCTTGTTCTCCTTGGTATTCCTCAGGGTGTTAATAACATCATTACATACGCTATGATTGGTGACACAGTTGACTACCTGGAGTGGAAAACAGGCGAGCGTGGTGAGGGTATCTGCTTCGCAATGCAGACTCTTATCAACAAAATCGGTATGGCTGTCGGTGCTTTCATCGGTGTTATCTCATTCACAGCTGCAGGTATCAACTCTGAAACAGGTTATATTTCTGCGGAAGGTGCACAGACACTTTGGAATATGCTTGTTCTTTCGGGTGTTATCAGTATG
Source organism: Acutalibacteraceae bacterium (assembly GCA_045579005.1). GTDB lineage: Bacteria > Bacillota > Clostridia > Oscillospirales > Acutalibacteraceae > DTU089. The sequence goes on from JAZNLJ010000008.1 coordinate 32,892, forward strand.
TTCGCTTGTGCAGTTCCTATGTTCTTCTACAAGGTTACTGAAAAGCGTCAGGCAGAAATGGTCGCTGAAATCGCTGCAAGAAAAGCAAAATGATTTAAAACAATATAACAAAAGATGCTTAGCTCTGATTTGAGTTAAGCATCTTTTTTAATGTTTTGTATAATTTAAATTAGCAAATTAAAGATTGAGGAAATCTTTTCTGCACTGCTCCTGGAGTGAGAATCTTTCAACGATTGCCCACAGATTTTCATCTGTGATTGTGTTGATTCTCTTACCGCTGGCAGTAGCAATCATATAAAGCTGAGCAGCCTTTTCAACTGTTTCAAGAAGACCGAATGCCTCGTCCATATCCTTACCTGCGCCGTAAATACCGTGAAGACCCCAGATAACAAGGCGGAAGTCCTTCATCTTTTCAGCAGTTGCAATACCGATTTCATTGTTACCGCAAACCATCCAGGGAAGAACACCGATGCCCTCGGGAAAAACAACGATGCACTCTGTGCACATCTCCCAGAGTGTGTGGGTGAGTTTCTGTTCGTCAAGCTCGTGGATGTGGTTCATAGCAAGTGTATATGTGGGGTGTGAGTGCATAATAACTCTGTTCTGAGGGTCAACCTTGAGTCTTGCCATGTGGCTCATAAGGTGTGCGGGAAGCTCACTTGTGAACTTGCCACCGTCAGCATAGCCCCAGAGAAGCTCTGCAGTTGTGCCGTCCTTAGCAATACGGATAATGCCAAGGTTTGTTTCGGGGTCAACCTCAACATTCTTGAAATATTTGCCTGTGCCTGTTACGATGAAAATTTTACCGATAAGGTCAGTAGCATCGAAGCCAGTGGGAATTTCACGAATAATGTTGTTAAGGTCAAGGTACTCTGCAACCTGTTCCTCTTCAAGCATAAAGCTGATGTTACCGCCGTTTCTTTCGTCCCAGCCCTGACGGTACATATTGGCTGTTGCCCTTTTCATATCTTCAACGAAGGGTGCTGTTAAAATGTTTTTCATACTCTGTTCACCAAAACCTTTTCTTCATATTCTTTAATTTCTGCAAGATAGTCTGCTTTTATACCTTCTCTTAAAAGATATTCTGCCCAGATATCACCGAAAGGTGCAATTTTTATTTCCTCCTGTAAAACCATAAGATCGGTAAACTTACCATCTTTCTGGAGTGCTTTCAATGCATCGTGTGGGGTAAGAAGGGCATTAAGAAGTGCCTTCTGCACGTTTCTTAAGCCTGTTACCCAGGCTGAAATTCTGTTAATTGAAGCATCAAAGTAGTCAGTTGCGATAAACACTCTGTCAAGAGCATCGTGTGCAACGATTTCCTTTGCAATTTCCTTTGTTTCGTCATCAAAGAGAACAACATGGTCGGAGTCCCAACGCACACCGCGTGTTACGTGGAGAGCAATCTTCTCGTTAAAGAGGAGAAGTGAAGCAATCTTATCGGAAACAAGCTCTGTGGGGTGGTAGTGACCGTTATCCATAAGGGGAGTAATGCTATTCTTTGTGGAGTAGGAGAGCGTAAACTCTGCGGAGCCTACTGTGTAGCTTTCAAGACCAATGCCGAAAACCTTGCTCTCAAGGGTTACGTAAACCTTTGATTTGTCATAAGGTGTACTGAGAATTTCATCAAGAGACTTTTTAAAACGTGCACGGGGTGAAAATCTGTCAGCAGGAATATCCTTGTAGCCGTCAGGAATCCAAATATTCATAACACAGGGAATACCTGTTTCATTTGCAAAATATTCTGAAATCTTAAGGCACTGAATACCGTGCTTAACCCAGAATGCACGTACCTCCTCATCGGGTGATGAAAGAGTAAGACCATCCTTCACCATAGAATGTGAGAAGTATGTGGGATTAAAGTCGATACCCATACCGCGTTCTTTTGCATAGTCAACCCATTTTTTGAAGTGCTTGGGCTCCAGAGCATCTCTGTCGGCAAAATCACCGTCAAAGATTGCATAGCAAGCGTGCAGGTTCAATTTCTTTTTACCGGGAACAAGTGAAAAAGCCTTATCCAGGTCTGACATAAGCTCTGCGGGGGTAGAAGCCTTGCCGGGGTAATTACCTGTGGTCTGAATACCGCCTGAAAGACTCTCCTTACTGTCAAAGCCAACAACGTCGTCACCCTGCCAGCAATGAACAGAAATTGTAACGTCCTTAAGTGTGTTAAGTGCTTTTTCAGTATCTACGCCAAGGCCTGCGTAAATCTTTTTAGCCTCATCATATCGTGACATATAGAAACCTCTTTTCTAAAGTACATACATTTTTAGTATATATTTGATTAAGAAAAAAGTCAATGATTTAAGACCATTACCTAAGTAACATTTTTTTTATTTTGTCATAATATGCTTTGTAACATAAGTTGGCGACAAATAAACATAATATTGCGGAGGGTATTGTATGACAAAAACAGTTTTACCTGTATCATTTTACTTTGGCGCAAACAACAAGCAGGGTTATTGTTCCCTGTTTGAGAATACTTATAATCCCTATCAGGAGGGAAATCATCTTATATTAAAAGGTGGTCCCGGCACGGGGAAATCAACCATAATGAAGCGTATTGCAGAAAAAATGGAAAAACGGGGCTATTACGTTGAGCGGGGCTTCTGTAGTGCAGATCCGGAATCACTTGATATTGTACTTGTGCCTGAAATCAATTTTTCCATAGTTGACGGCACGTCACCCCACACAATGGACCCGACTCTGCCCGGTGTAACGGAACACATTGTTGACCTGAGCGTTGCCTGGGATAAAAATTATCTTAAAGGTCACATTGACGAAATAGCCGAGCTTACACTTGCCAATAAGAATCAGCACAAAAAAGCGGCAGATTATATGATGCTTGCTTCGACAATTGAAACACAAAACGTGCTACTGTGTACACACCATATTGACAAGGAAAAGGTTGACCGATACGTGAAGCGGCTTAAAAGCCGTGTGATTCCCAAAAGGGTGGACTATAAGCCGGGTGCGGTTCACAAGCGGTTTTTGTCTGCAATAACACCCGATGGTGTTGATATGCGCCACGAATCCGTTGTGGCTCTGGCAGAAAGTATTGTAACAATAGAGGATGAGTACGGTGTGGTAGCACCATTTATCATTGACAAGATAGGTGACTATGCGGTTGAAATGGGCTACGATATATTCAAGTGCTACTGTCCCTTGTTTCCGCAATTCAAGGCAGAGCATATTATTATACCCGCACTGAAAACAGCCGTTGTAACAGAGAACTCATACCATTATTCAATAGACGATGAGTCGAAGCACATCCATGCTCAGCGGTTTATGAATAAAGAGGGCCTTGACTCTGTAAAAGAAAAGCTCCTCTTCGGCAAAAAAGCCAAAAAGGAACTCATAAATGAAGCAGTGAAGAAAATGTCCCTTGCCAAGGACCTCCACGACAGACTTGAAGAGTATTACATCAAAGCAACGGACTTTGATACTATAAATGAGATTAGTGAGAGGATATTATCTAAAATTTAAAATAACGGCGTAGCCCAGATAATTTTGCATTCTGCATTTTGCATTAAATAAAAAGCTGTCCGGTTAAATGCCGAACAGCTTTTTAACATTCTCTGTCGCTTTATCGGTGACTTCTTGTGGGTCAATACCCTTGATTTCACCGATTTTTTCTGCTACGTACTGAATGTATGCAGAGTTGTTGCGCTTGCCTCGCATTGGCACGGGTGCCATATAGGGGCAATCTGTTTCAAGTAAAAGTCTGTCAAGCGGTAACATCTCTGCCACCTCAACAGGCTTTTTTGCGTTTTTAAATGTAACTGCACCACCAAGACCGATATACATACCAAGCTTCAGCACTTCTTTTGCAGTTTCTACACTACCTGAAAAGCAATGAAGAACACCTTTAGGCTTGTGCTTTTTGAGGATATTAAGAGTGTCCTCGTGGGCTTCTCTATCGTGGATTATTACGGGTAACTTAAGCTCCTTTGCAAGCAAAAGCTGTTCCGCAAAAATCTTTTTCTGTAGCTCTTTATTATCCTGTCTCCAGTAGTAATCAAGACCGATTTCACCAATGGCAAGGCACTTTTTGTCTTTTGCCATTTCGCGGAGAATATCAATATAATTCTCGGGGAGATTATCAACCTCTTCAGGGTGAATACCACAAGCAAAGTAAATATAGTCATATTCCTTTGAAAGTGCCATAGATTTTTCGGAGCTTTCAAGGTCTGCACCGCAGTTTATAACACCGCGAATGCCCGACTCTGTGAGAGAGCCGAGCATATTTTCGCGGTCATCATTGAACGCTTTGTCTGTGTAATGTGCGTGTGAATCGAAAATGTTAATCATAAATGTTAATTATAAATTATGCTAACTGTGTACCTGCAGGTAAGCCATCCACGAATACAACCTTTACGTCTTCCTCGCTGATTTCACCTGCAAGAATCATACCGTGGCTTTCCACACCGCAGAGTGTACGGGGTGCAAGGTTTGCCACAACAATAACACTCTTACCGATAAGGTCCTCGGGCTTGTACCATTTTGCAATACCTGATGCTACTGTACGGGGTGTCTTTGTGCCGTCGTCAAGTGTAAGCTGGAGGAGTTTCTTTGCCTTTTTAATGGGCTGACAATCCTTGATTTTGCAAACACGGAGCTCAACTTTTGCAAAGTCATCATACTGAATTTCTGCAAGACCTTCGATTTCGGGTTTTTCCTCCTCAACTACGGGGAGAGATGCCTCGATTTCAGCAAGCACCTTTTCTGCATCAAGACGTGAGAAAAGGGGTGTGGCTGTGCCAACCTTGTCACCTGTCTTAATTGCACCGAACTCTGACAGGGATTCAAGTGTGTTTACTTCTGTGCCAATCTGTTCAAGAATTTTGTCGCTTGTTTCGGGCATAAAGGGCTTGAGAAGAACTGCAATAAAGCGGATACCTTCAAGAAGATTATAAAGTACAGTGCCAAGTCTGCCTTTCTTTTCCTCATCCTTAGCAAGTGCCCAGGGCATTGTTTCATCAATATATTTGTTGCAACGCTTTGCAAGGTCAAGCACAACCGAAAGAGCATCGCTTACCTTGTATGTGTCAAGAAGCTTTGTAACCTTGTCGAGAGAGCCGAGAGCCATTTCCTTAAGCTCGTTGTCAAGCTCCTCGGTGTAGTCTGCTGACTGAATTACACCGTCAAAGTACTTGTTGCTCATAGCAACCGTACGGTTAACCAGGTTGCCGAGAGTGTTTGCAAGGTCAGAATTGAATCGCTCGATGATTGTTTCATAAGTGATTGTGCCGTCCTGTGCGTGAGGCATCTCGGAAAGAAGGTAATATCTAACTGCATCAACACCAAAACGTTTGCAAAGGTCATCGGCATAAATAACGTTACCGCGGGATTTACTCATTTTGTCATTGCCTGAAAGGAGCCAGGGGTGACCGAACACCTGCTTCGGAAGGGGCTCACCGAG
>JAZNLJ010000009.1:0-2470 GCA_045579005.1 Acutalibacteraceae bacterium
GTGCCGAATGCGTTCCAGCAAGCGGGACGGAAGATTTTGCTTTCGTCAACGTTGTGCATTGAAACGGGGATTCTGAGCATTGAGCAGAGAGTGATGATATCTGCACCAATGTGACCGTAGGAGATTGCGCCGTGGTTTGCACCCCAGTGGTTCATAACCTCGTAAGCAGAAACGAAGGGTCCCTTGCCTGTAAGCTTGGGAGCGAACCATGTGCAGGGCCATGTGTAGTCGGTTCTCTTCCAGATAACGTCAGAAACCTCATCGGGGAGTGCTACTGTGTAGCCTTCGCAGATCTGAACTGTTGGGCCAAGGCCTTTAACAAGGTTGAGACGAATCATTGTAGCGGGCATTTCAGCACGTGTAAGGAAACGGCTTGAATATCCGCCGCCACGGAAATAACCGTTGTCGGCTGCACACCATTCAGTTGCATCGTTCATAGCCTTGATGTCTGCCTCTGTTACGTCATACCACTCTTTGATAATGCCGTTACCGTTTTCATCCTTAACCTCGCCGCAAGCGTCAAGACAGCATGCGCCGGAGTTGATAAGGTGGATAAAGCCTTGTGCTTCTTTAGCCTTGCCTTCAAGGTCATAGCCTGTAACTCTCTTAACAGCCTCGGGGCTCCAATATGTACGAACGTCTGCGAACATCTGGGGTCTGTTTGTGAGAAGCTTCATAAAGAGCATGCTGACACCGTTGAGTGTGTCGTTCTCTGTAGCGAGGATGTAGGGCTCTCTTGCGCCGTTCCAGTCGTAGCTTGTGTTGAGCATTGCTTCTGCAAAGTCAGCATTGGGATAGAAGTCTGTCCACTGTCTCTGACCCTGGAAGCCGGCTGCGATAGCGTTGTGGCCAACCATTTCTTCCTCTCTGCCTTCGGGGAGGTTTTTGTTGCCGTTCATAAGGTCTTTGATGATGCACATCATCTTAACTGTGAATTCCCAGTCTTTTTCCTTCTGTTCGTCGCTCTTTCTTACGAATTCGGGGTTCTTATCAAAGCCAACCTTACAGTTTTCTTTAACCCATTTGTAAGCCTTCTGATATTCAGCCTCGTCATAGATGCCCTCTTCCATTCGACGGATAACTTCAACTTCGTCAACGGATTCAACACGCATACCGAGATATTCCTCGAAGAAGTCTGTGTCGATTGAGGAGCCTGCAATACCCATGCAGATTGAACCAATCTGAAGATATGATTTGCCCTTCATTGTTGCAACAGCAACGGCGCTTCTTGCAAAGCGAAGGAGCTTTTCTTTAACGTCCTCGGGCATTGTTGTGTCGTCAGCATCCTGAACGTCTTTGCCGTAGATACCGAATGCGGGGAGACCCTTCTGAGCGTGTGCTGCAAGAACTGCTGCAAGGTAAACAGCACCGGGACGCTCAGTTGCGTTGAAGCCCCAAACACCCTTGATTGTTGAGGGGTCCATATCCATTGTTTCGGAGCCGTAGCACCAGCAGGGTGTAACAGAAAGAGTAATCATAACCCCTTCCTTGCGGAATTTTTCAGCACAAGCAGCTGCTTCCGCAACTCTGCCGATGGTTGTGTCAGCGATAACAACCTTAACGGGCTCGCCGTTTGAATATTTAAGATTGCTTGTGAAAAGCTCGGCTGCAGCTTTAGCCATGTTCATTGTCTGCTCTTCAAGAGATTCACGAACCTTGAGGGGACCGCGTCTGCCGTCGATAATGGGACGAATACCGATTACGGGATATTCGCCGAGAAATCTGTTCTCTGCCATAGTAATTATCATCCTTTCAACTGTATTTGTAATACAGAATATTTCATTAAATAGTATAACATAAATTAAATTGTTTTCAATCGGTAAAGGGTAAAAAAATAAGTGATTATTATAGTGAAAATGACAAAAAAGCTATACTATATTATATATAGAGCGAAGCAAGGGATGTTGCAATAAATTTCATTTTGTAATCGAATTTTGCTAAAAATACAGATTTTTTGTTTATATTTGTGTTAATGACTAAATGAGAGGGGCGTTTATAGTGCAATATGCACATTGAAAAAGAGGGATAAGTGTGTTATAATGCCAAATGTTGTTACAAAAGGTTACAAAGTTGTAATAATTAGTTACAACCTTGGCATAAATATTAACAGAAATATTACGAAAGGCAAACAATATTCTATGACACAAAGCAGAATTAAAAGGGTTTCAGCAGCTTTACTTGCTGTTGTGCTCACAATTGCTTACGCTTTCAGCGTCAGCGCAGCTGCCCAAAGCCTCGAATACTCCGCCTCATCCTCTTATAAAAACAGCAGCTATTACAAAAACCTTATGAATGTTCAGCTCACAGGTGACCAGGTAACAGATATTGTCAACGTTGCCAAGTCACAGGTTGGCTACCATGAAGGCTCAAGCTCCTACGATTACTCGGGCAACACAGTCGGCTACGGTAACGTTACCGAATACGGCAGATGGTACGGTAGCCAGAGCTATTGGTGCAACGTTTTCGTTTC
>JAZNLJ010000010.1:0-2474 GCA_045579005.1 Acutalibacteraceae bacterium
GGCGGGACACACCATAACCGACCTGAAGCCCTCACTTGTTCCACTTGAATGTCACGAGGGCTGGTGTACCGAGGCGCAGGGGCTTTCCCTTCGCAATGTAGAAATCAGAGTTGAGGACACAACCAATTACAAAGAAGTATATAAGGACTTCGGTGAAATGCTTTTCACACACTATGGTGTGTCAGGTCCTATGATTCTTTCGGCTTCCTCTCACATGCGTAATATGGAAAAGGGCAGATACGTTATTCATATTGACTTCAAGCCCGCACTCTCATATGATCAATTGGACAAGCGTATTCAGAGAGATTTGCTTGAATGTTCCAATAAGAATCTTTATAACACACTTGCACTTATGCTGCCCCGTAAGATGATTCCCATTGCCGTAAAGCTTTCTGGCCTTAATGGTAACACCAAGTCAAATCAGGTGACCAAGGATATGAGGCAGAGCCTTGTTGAGCTTCTTAAAGATATACGTCTTACGGTTACGGATTTCCGTCCTATTGACGAGGCTATCATCACCTCGGGCGGTGTTAGCGTTAGCGAAATTGACCCTAAGACAATGGGAAGTAAATTGGTAAGTGGTCTTTATTTCGCTGGCGAGGTAATTGACGTTGATGCCTACACAGGTGGCTTTAATCTGCAGATTGCATTTTCAACAGGTCACCTTGCAGGTAACAGTATATAATTCGGAGGATTTGTTATGATTAATATTGCTATTGACGGACCTGCGGGTGCAGGTAAAAGCACAATTGCAAAAAAAGTTTCCAAGGAGTTGGGTTACATCTATGTTGATACAGGCGCACTCTATCGCACGGTAGGTCTAAATGCCCTTCGTAACGGTGTCGATACAAAGGACGCAGAGGGGGTTATTACCACTCTTGACGGACTTAAGGTATCGCTTCGTTTCGTGAATAATGAACAGAGAGTTTTTCTTGGCGAGGAGGACGTTTCTGAGGCTATAAGACAGAACGAGGTATCTATGGCGGCGTCCAATGTTTCTGCAATTCCTACAGTCAGGGAATTTCTTTTTGACCTTCAGCGCGATATTGCCAAGAATAACAACTGCATTATGGATGGCAGAGATATCGGCACAGTAGTTCTCCCCGATGCTCAGATTAAGCTTTTTCTTACTGCATCTGCAGAAGCAAGAGCAGATCGTCGCTACAAGGAGCTTACAGAAAAGGGTCAGTCAGTTGACTATGAAGTAATTCTCAGGGAAATCAAGGAACGTGACTATCAGGATTCTCACCGTGAAATTGCTCCCCTTAAGCAGGCAGAGGATGCTATCCTTGTTGACTCAACTGAAATGGACTTGCTCACAACTATTGAATGTATGCTCAACATAATAAAGGAGCGCATCTGATGGCAGAGGTAATTCTTGCAGAAAAAGCGGGCTTCTGCTTCGGTGTTGACCGCGCTATAAAGCTTATCGAAAAACTTGCTGACGAAGGGAAAAGTGTTGCTACTCTCGGTCCCATCATTCATAATCAGCAGGTTATCGACGACCTCTCCAAACGCGGTGTTAAGGTTGTTGAGTCGCCCGACGAAGTAGAGAGGGGCTCAATACTTGTTCTGCGTACCCACGGAGTTACCCGCGAGGTGCTCAGAGAGGTGGAAAAGAGCGGGTGCGAGTTCGTGGATGCGGTTTGTCCCTTCGTGAAGAAAATACACAAAATTGTGCTGGATAATTCCTCAAATGAGGTTGCCACAATTATCGCAGGCGACGAAAATCATCCTGAGGTAAAGGGTATAAAAAGTTGTGCAAAAGGGGAATCCTACGTTATAAGTAACGACAACGATGTTGAAGTTCTTATGGAGAAATATCCTCATCTGGCACAAAAACCCATTATTTTTGTTTCTCAGACAACTTTTAGCATAAAAGAATGGCAAAAAAGTGTAAAAAAAATAAATTTACTATGTACAAATGTGAAAATATTTGATACAATATGTAGTGCGACCGAAGAAAGGCAGAATGAGGCAGAGCATCTGTCACGCTCTTGTGACGCTATGGTTATCGTGGGTGGGCGACACAGCTCCAACACCCGCAAGCTCTTCAGCGTGTGCGAGCGTAATTGTCCTGCATTTCTTGTGGAAACTGCGGCAGAGCTTAATGGTATCACTCTTAGCGGTTTCGACTCTGTCGGTCTGACTGCGGGTGCATCTACTCCCGCCGGTATTATAAAGGAGGTACTTGAAACCATGTCCGAAATTCTCAAAGACAACACAATAATTGAGGAGGAAAGAGCTCTTGATTCTGTGGCTGATGATTTTGATTTTGCAGCTGCATTAGAGGAATCACTCAATAATATGAACAGCGACCAGAAGGTTGTTGGTACAGTATTGAATATTACTCCCACAGAGATTCAGGTTGATATCGGCAGGAAGCAGACAGGCTATATTCCATACAGCGAATACAGCAGTGACCCAAATGCAGATCCAAAAGCTGAACTCAAAGTCGGCGATACTCTTAACCT
>JAZNLJ010000011.1:0-9647 GCA_045579005.1 Acutalibacteraceae bacterium
TTCCCTCGCATTTTAACGAAGCTATGCACCAAAGTTAATGATTTAAGACTATTAAATCCCTAATTTGCACTCCCTAATCGGGACGGATTTATTTTTTGTCTGATAAACCGACAATATAATCAAGACTTGTTTTGTAAAGCTCTGCAAGTTTAATTGCAAATTCAAGGGGCAGTTGTCTTTCCCCTCTCTCATATTTGGAATACAATGACTGGTCACACATCAGATATTCGGAAACATACCTCTGTGTAAAGTCATTATCCTCGCGCAAATCGCGTATTCTTAAATTCATATTATCACCAAAGCAAATATACTACAGGACAATTTGTCCTATTGACATTTAGGACTAATAGTCCTATTATGTACTTGGTGATGTTATGAATTATAAAAAAATGTACCACGAATTATTCAGAGCAACAGAAAAAGCCATTAACATTCTAATTGAAGTTCAACAAAAGTGCGAAGATATTTATGTTGATGAATTTGATTGTGACATTGTGGACCTTTTTGAAGGAAAAGAAGCCCATTCCGACGATTAAGTTGGAATGGGCTTCTTTGTTTATGTAATTATACTGTTCCGCTTTTCTCGTTGTAATAAACAACCGAACCACTTTCAACGGAGCGTGTGAGCCATGTGTTACCGCCGATAACACAGTTATCACCAATTTTTGTATTACCGCCCAGGATGGTTGCATTAGCATAAATAACGACATTATTGCCGATATCGGGGTGACGCTTGATATCTTTAACAGGGTTGCCGTTTTCATCAAGCTCGAAGCTTTTTGCACCAAGGGTAACACCCTGATAAATCTTAACTCTGTCACCGATAGTCGTTGTTTCACCGATAACGATACCCGTACCATGATCGATGCAGAAAAACTCACCGATAGTAGCACCTGCATGGATATCAACCCCCGTTTTTTCGTGGGCAAACTCTGTCATAATACGGGGAATAAGCGGTACCTTAAGTGTGTATAGCACGTGGGCTATACGATAAATCGAGATAGCATAAAATCCGGGATAGCAGATAAGCACCTCTTCGTGGCACTTTGCAGCGGGGTCGCCCTCATAAATGGCTTCAATATCCTTAAGAAGCATATTCTTAACGTGGGGTAACTGACTTATAAACTCGTCGCAGATTTTCTCTGCTGAGCAGGTCATTGAGGTCATATTGAATTCGCAAGCGCCCTTAATCTGCTCGGCAAGGCGATTGTAAATATTTAGTAAAAGTTCTGTCTGTGAAAGCACATTTTCACTGCCCTCACTGTGCTTGAAGTAATTTGGAAAAAGCAAAGATTGTAAGTCCTTGATTACCTTGATAACCTCTTTACGGTTAGGTATACGCTGTCTGTCACAATCCTTTTTCAGAAAGCTATTTTCACTTATAGCCTCAAGGCTCTTTACCGTGCCTGTGATAAGCTCCATTGATTCAAGAAAATTTTCCATATTCATTATTCCTCATAAAGTTTTGTCGATAAATATCTTTCACCTGTGTCGGTAAACAGAACAACTATTGTTTTGCCTTTATTTTCGGGTCTTTTTGCAAGTTCTATTGCACCGCAGAGTGCTGCACCTGAAGAAATCCCTACTGCAATACCCTCTTTCTGTGCTACCAGTCGGGAGTAGTGGTATGCGTCCTCATCGGAGACGTCAATAACCTCATCAATTATAGCTTTGTCGAGATTATCGGGTACAAAGTTTGCACCTATCCCCTGTATGCCGTGAGCACCTGTAAAGCCCTCTGTAAGAAGTGGTGATTTCAAGGGCTCAACACCCATAATTTTAACGTCAGGATTCTGCGCCTTCAGATATCTGCCCACGCCTGAGATTGTCCCCCCTGTGCCGATACCTGCAACAAAGATATCCACCTTGCCGTCGGTATCCGACCATATTTCGGGACCTGTAGTTTCATAATGTGAATCGGGGTTTGAGGGGTTATTAAACTGCGAAGGGATGAATGCACCCTCTGTCTCCGCCGCAAGTCGGTTTGCCTCATCAATGCACCCCTTCATACCAAGAGCACCGGGAGTGAGCACAACCTGTGCACCATAAGCTTTTGTCATTTTAACTCGCTCTTCACTTGCTGTATCGGGCATAATGATAATAACCTTGTAGCCCATCGCACTACCCATTGCCGCAAGACCAATACCTGTATTACCGCTGGTGGGTTCAATAATAACCGAGCCGTTTTTCAAGAGTCCTTTTTCCTCAGCATCAAGTATCATTCTAAGGGCAGGTCTGTCCTTAGCACTGCCTGTAGGATTAAAGTATTCCAACTTTGCCACTATATCTGCACCGGAACATTCCGACTCCGCAACACGCGTAAGGCGCATCAAAGGAGTGTTCCCCACAAGCCCATTTATATTTTCATATATTTTCATAATTATCGCGTCCTTTGTGCCATTTTAACACAAACAAAATTCCTTTACAAGTGATAAATATACCCTAAAAAAGATAAATATATCCTTAAAGAACTATATTTATAAATTATTCACACTTTCACTCCATATAGTGACAATTATCGACACCCCACTTGTGTATAATGTAGTTGTAAGATATATTTAGCCGCAATATGTCTTACTTCAAAGAATATTCAAAAAGGAGAGTTAATTATGAAAAGTATCAGGCAAACCATTTTGAGCATTAAAATTGAATATCATTACAGAAGGGCCAAAAAGCTTCAAGAGCGTGTTGAAGCCGCCAAAAGCCCTAGAAAGGAAGGCTTATACGGTGCTATAAACCTTCACAAATATAAAGCAGAAAAAGCCCTTGTAGAGTATGAGATTTCCGAGGGACTCAGAAACAGCCACGGAATCTGGACGGGTCTGCGTTTTCAGTATTGAATAAACAACTCAACGGCATTGTGTTCACAAAACGCAGTGCCGTTGTTGATTTAACAAGCGTTTTATGATACAATCCTCAAGAGGTGAGGTGAAATTATGTCATTCAAAATCAGCGTACCCTCTGTATGGGAAGAATTAAAAAACACAACAAAGCCTATTGTTATGTACGGCACGGGCAACGGTGCCGACAAGGTTGTTGATGTGTTGAATGAACTTGATATTCCCCTTTCGGGTGTAACCGCCAGCAGTACCTTTGTGCGCAAAAGAATGTTCCGCGGTTTTCAGGTTATGCCCATTGAACACTTTGAGGAAATATATGATGATTTCACCCTGATAATCACCTTCGGTACTTCCGTTCCCGAAGTTATGGATAACATTTACAGCCTTTCCGAAAGGCATACCGTATTTGTGCCTGTTGTTCCCGTAATAGGCACACAGATTTTTGACAGAGACTTTTTCCGCAAGCATTATGAGGAAATTAACCTTGCATATAATCTTATGGCAGACGACACATCGAAGAAGATTTTCAAATGCTACATTGAGTTTCTGTATGGTGGCAGACTTGAAACTCTGAAATCCATTACCACCCCCGAGGACGAGGCTTTCAAAAACATTCTGAAGCTAGCAGAAAAAGAGGTTTATGTTGATATCGGTGCATACCGCGGTGACACCGTGGACACCTTCTTAAGCTACACGAAAGGGAATTATAATCACATAATCTGTGCCGAGCCTGACACAAAAACCTTCAGAAAGCTTACCGACCATTGTGCCGACCTTGAAAACTTTGAGGCGCACAACGTGGCGGTTACTCACGTTGACGGTGAAATCGGCTTTACAGATGCTCACGGCAGACAGTCTGCGGTGGGAGGTAGTGTTATGCAGAAAAGTGTTACACTCCGTACCCTGTGCAGTGACAAGGTGCCCACATATATAAAAATTGATGCCGAGGGCTGTGAAAACGAAATAATCAGCGCTTCGGGTGACATTTTCACAATATTCAAGCCGAAATTAAACGTTGCCACATATCACAAATGCGAGGATATTTTCACTCTGCCCATACTCCTTAAAAATCTCAATCCTGACTACAAAATTCACCTTAGACACCACCCCTATATCCCCGCCTGGGACACTCTGTTTTACTGTGTATAAAAATATTTATTTTCGACATTTTTAAAAAAATATTGACATTTGCTTTAATTGTATATATATTAAGAATTGCAAATTAAAAATAACGTGTCAGCCGTCACGGGTTTCAGACTTAGTTGATGCCACGGACAAAATAAAATTCACCAATTTAAAGAATTTCTTTTATTATTCTTTGGGTAGGTGGTTTTTTCTTTTTGATAAACACAGAGTTTATCAAAATATTCTTAATTTGCGGAGAGGGGATGCATAATTGTCCAACCACATCATTGAACTTAAAAACGTATCCGTTGCTTTTGACGGGCAGCAGATTATTGAAAATATGAATTTATACATCCGTGACAAGGAGTTCATCACCTTTTTAGGTCCCTCCGGTTGCGGTAAAACAACCACGCTCAGAATGATCGCGGGCTTTCAGGAGCCTGATTCGGGCGAGGTCATTTTTGACGGAAAAGTAATAAATGGCGTTCCCCCTCACAAGAGACAATTGAACACCATTTTTCAACGCTACGCTCTTTTCCCTCACCTGAACGTTTATGAAAACATTGCTTTTGGTCTGCGCCTTAAAAAGACTCCCGAGAAGGAGATTAAAGAGGCTGTTACCGAAATGCTTTCACTCATTAACCTGAAGGGCTTTGAGCGCAGAAATATAGCTTCATTATCGGGCGGTCAGCAGCAGCGTGTTGCCATTGCCCGCGCACTTGTTGTAAAACCCCGCGTGCTTCTTCTCGACGAGCCCCTTGGTGCTCTTGACCTTAAGCTCCGCAAGGATATGCAGGTTGAGCTCAAAAACATTCAGCAGCGTCTCGGCATTACGTTTATTTACGTTACCCACGACCAGGAAGAGGCTCTTTCAATGAGTGACACCATTGTTGTTATGGACTCCGGTGTTATTCAGCAAATCGGCACACCCACAGATATTTACAACGAGCCCAAAAACGCTTTTGTTGCAGATTTCATTGGTGAAAGTAACATCATCGAGGGTGTTATGCGCGCCGACTTCTGGGTTGAGATGGCAGGTCACAAATTCAAATGTCTCGACAAGGGCTTCGGTGTTGACGAAAATGTTGACGTTGTTGTACGACCTGAAGACGTTGACGTTGTCCCTGTAGAAAAATCTATGATTTCAGGTGTTGTAACCTCCATCACATTCAAGGGTGTTTACTACGAAATCATCGTTGAAATCAAAGGCTTCAAGTGGATGATTCAGTCAACGGACTATCAGGCGGTTGGGTCCACAATCGGTCTTAACGTTGAGCCCGATGCTATCCACATTATGAAAAAATCACAGTATTCCGGTCTGTACGGTGACTACAGCTCATTCAGCGAAGAGTTTGACGAGCTGTCAGATGCCACAGTTTATGAGGACGAGGACGAATAAATCCCCCATAAATACAGAAAGGAGTGCTGATGATGAAAAAACAGTCATCGCTTATGTCACGTTTGGCAGGCGCTCCATACCTTGTTTGGGCGGCTTTGTTTATTATCGTTCCTCTGGGTATGGTTGCCTACTACGCCTTCACAGACAGTGAAGGCTCTTTCACCCTTGCCAATATAACCGAAATCAGTAAATATACGGACACATTCATTTTATCCATCTGGCTTGGTCTGTTGGCAACTGTAATCTGTCTTATAATTGCATACCCCTTGGCTTATATAATGGCTCAGAAGGGTCCCTCTAAACAGAGCACCATGACAATGCTCATAATGCTGCCTATGTGGATGAACTTTCTTCTGAGAACCTACTCGTGGATGACAATACTTGAAGATTACGGACTTATAAACACACTCATAACAAGTCTGGGATTCGACCCGATACAACTCATCAACACACGCGGTGCGGTTGTATTGGGTATGGTTTATAATTTCCTGCCATATATGATTTTGCATATTTATACCGTTATGCTCAAAGCCGACCACTCGCTTATTGAGGCGGCACAAGACCTGGGCGGTAACAAGCTTGACGTTTTCCGCAATGTTACCATCCCTCTTAGCGTGCCCGGTGTAGTTTCGGGCTTTACAATGGTATTTGTACCATCTGTAAGTACCTTCTACATTTCCCAAAAATTGGGCGGTACAGGTACAATCCTTATCGGCGATATTATCGAAACGCAGTTCCAGACTGCAAATAACTTCCACCTGGGTGCATCACTTTCATTTATTTTGATGATACTCATTTTCATCTGCCTTGCAGTTATGAACAGGTTTTCTGATGACGATGGAGGTGTTATTATATGAAAAAAAACTCTATCGGCTCACTTCTTTATCAGGCGCTTGTGTTCATTTTCTTATATGCACCCATTGTCGTACTTATTATTTTCAGCTTCAACTCAGGCAAAAGCACATCTGTTTTCGAAGGCTTTTCGCTTCATTGGTACAAGGAGCTTTTCCGCGATGCCGCCACACTTGATGCCTTCAAGAACTCTATGATTGTTGCAGTTGTTTCTTCAATAATTGCAACAGTTATGGGCACAGCCGCTGCAACTGCCATTTTTAATTACAAAAACAAGGTTTTAAAAAGCAGCGTTATGACTGTGACAAATATTCCTATGATGAACCCCGAAATTGTTACCGGTGTTTCAATGATGCTTTTATTTGTTTTCATCGGCTCACTTTTCGGCAAAACAGGTACTTTAGGATTTGGCACACTCATTATTGCACACGCCACCTTTGAATTGCCATACGTTATCCTTAATGTTCTGCCAAAATTAAGGCAGACCGACCCTCACCTTGCTGAGGCGGCACAGGATCTGGGCTGCACCCCCCTGCAGGCATTCTTCAAGGTTATGCTTCCCGCTATTATGCCCGGTATAATTTCGGGTCTTATGATGGCATTTACCTTATCTGTTGACGATTTCATTATAAGTTACTTTGTAAGCGGTACTGAGTCACAGACGCTTCCCATCCGTATTTTCTCAATGACAAAACGTCGTGTTACACCCGATATGTACGCTTTGTCAACCCTCATTTTCGTTGCTATTCTTGTGCTCCTCGTGGTTTCCAACATCATAAGCGCACGCGGTGACAAGAAGCTGAGCAAGGAGAAGGGCGGTGCAAAGAAATGATTAAACGTATTTCTGCCTGCCTTATTGCCCTTGTGCTCCTGTTCACCTGTACCTTACCTGCACTTGCAGTAACTACCGAAAAGGATTATTCGCATCTGAGAGGTACTACAATCAACGTGTACAACTGGGGTGAATACATTTCCGACGGTAGTGAGGGTACGTTGGACGTCAACGCAGAATTTGAAAAAGAATACGGCATCAAGGTAAACTACACAAACTTTGATAGCAACGAGAATATGTACAACAAGCTGAAGAGCGGTGGTGCAAACTACGACATCATTATTCCCTCGGAATATATGATTGCAAAGCTTATCAGCGAGGATATGCTGGCAGAGCTTGACTTTTCCAATATTCCCAACTACAAATACATATTACCCAAATACAAAGGTCTCTACTATGACCCCGACGAAAAATACACAGTTCCCTACACCGTTGGTATGGTTGGTCTTATTTACAACACAACTATGGTTGATGGTCCTGTGTATAGCTGGGGTATTATGTGGGATGAACAGTACAAGGGCAAAATCCTGATGTTCAACAATCCCCGCGATGCCTTCTGTATTGCTCAGTGCTACCTTGGTCAGAGTGTTAACAGCACCGACACAAAGGATTGGGATGCGGCACTTGACCTTCTCAAGAAACAGAATCCCCTTGTTTCCTCATATGTTATGGACGAGGTTTATAACAAAATGGAAAAGGGGGAAGCTGCTATTGCCGCGTACTATGCAGGTGACTACCTGACAATGTATGATACTAACCCCGACCTTGCATTCTGCTATCCAAAGGAGGGCGTAAACTACTTCGTAGATTCAATGTGCGTTCCAAAAAATGCAGAAAACAAGGAAGCAGCAGAGCTTTACATCAACTTTATGTGCCGTGAAGATATCGCCGTTGCAAACGCAAACTACATCTGCTATGCAACTCCCCATGCACTTGTTCTTGAAAGTGACGACTACGAGCTCAAGGGTAACGAAATCCTTTACCCTGACGAGTCACAGATGCCTGAAACACAGATTTTTGAAAATCTTGATTATGAAACACAGCAGTATATGACAATGCTGTGGAACGAGCTTAAAATCGAGGGCAACTCAATTACGGATGCATACGTGGGGCTGTCAGTTTCAGTTGCGCTTGTTGTAATTTATCTCATATACAAGTTCATTAAGAAAAAGAAGCGCGAAGCTTACTATTAAAAAATTCATCCCCGGCAATCGTTATTGATTGTCGGGGATATTTTTCTTTATTCAGTTTACCATTCTCTCATTATTTCGGGATTTGCGAAAATCTCGTCAAGCTTTTTTATAAATGGCATTACGTCGTTGAATGCACCGATTCTGTGGTCAAACATAAGGGTTATGGGTAAAACCTTTTTGGTTCCTAAATCAACCTCACCCTTATCATTTCTGAAAGCATATTCAGTATCTCTTACGCTACCCATAGCCATTAAGAAAGTCTGCGGGAACAGGAGAGGTGTATATGTTACATTACCGTTAAGACCTTCGTACAGGGGACCCCAGTTTGTAAGACAAACAGAGCCTTCGTTAAGCTCCTCCATAAGGAGAATTGAGCCATCTCTGGGATTGCGGTAGAAATGATCTTTGATTTTTGCCACCTTGTGTTTTCCCACATATCCCGTAACCGTCTGTGCGATGGTGGGCACAATTGCACCACTTAACAAAAGACCGACTGTCCTTTGTGCAATAACCTCAAAAAGAACTTTATCAATATCTGTTTTCTTAAGGCGCTCAAAGAGGTCATCAACCTGCTGTGAAAGCTCCTTGAGAGTTTTGTTCTCCGCCTCATTCACTTTAAGTGGGAAGGTTTCTCCATTATCAAGAACAACAGGCATAGCAACGTTGATGTGCTTTTTGAGTACAAGTGTACCGCAGGAAGATGTTGAATTATATTTGATGTGTGCATTGAGCTTTGGAGCAACCTTAAGACCCTCAACAAGCACCTTCATCATAATAGTATTGAATGATATGTGGTATCCACATTCATCCTTCAACTTCTGGAACTCTTCCCAGAACTTTGTAACGTCTGCTTCATAGTTATATCCGCAAGTAGGAACATTTTTCTGTGCCTTTGTAAGGATGTAACCCGAAACTCTGTTACGGAGACTGAAGGGCTTAACTGTATCACCCTTTTCAGGTATGCCCAAAGCACCGTTCATAAATGTTTTAAAATCCATTTTTCTTACTGTGAGTATCTCACATAACCTTTCTTGAATGTGTATATACTATACCATTTATACAACTACTTTGTCAAATAAAACAGGAGTGTCCGAGGACACTCCTGATTTTTATAAATATTCAATCCGTTTGAATTAGTCTTTTTTCTTTCCGCTGCCTGCTTTGTTAAGAAGTGACACAGAAAGAATAATGATACCAACAACGATAAAGATACCTACCATACCTGCTGCGGAGCAAAGAAGTGCTTCGCCGATATCAGATGTGTGAAAACCAAGCTTTGCTGCCTCTGCTGTTTCTGCAACAACCTCTGCAGCAGCCGTTGTATCAACTGCATTTTCAAGAAGTTTAAACATAATATATACCTCCTATTAGCCCTGTCCGAAGAAGCTGAGAATCATACCACCGGC
>JAZNLJ010000012.1:0-13101 GCA_045579005.1 Acutalibacteraceae bacterium
TTCTTTCCAGCGCCGTGAAGGTAAGGCATCCGAAAAGGCTGTTCTCACATCTCGTGTTATTGACAGACCTATCCGTCCCCTTTTCCCCAAGGATATGAGAAATGATGTTTCTGTTGTTGCAACAGTTATGTCCGTTGACCCTGACTGCTCACCCGAAATTGCAGCTCTCTGGGGCGTTTCTACAGCAATCGCAATCTCTGACATCCCCTGGGACGGCCCTGTATCAAGCGTTTCGCTCGGTCTTGTTGACGGTGAGTATGTTATCAATCCCACTCTCGAGCAGAGAGCTAAAACAGAAATGACAGTTACTGTTGCTTCAACAGACAGCCTTGTTGCTATGATTGAAGCAGGTGCAAACGAAATCTCAAATGAGGTTATGTTCGACGGTATTATGTTCGCTCATGATGAGAACAAAAAGATTGTTGAATTCATAAAGTCAATCGTTGCTGAAATCGGCAAGGAGAAGGTTGCTTTTGAATCAAACGATCCTTCAGAGGAGCTTTATGAGGCTATCAAAGCATTTGCTATTGATGATGTTAAGGCTGCTCTTGACACAGACGACAAGAGAATCCGTGACGAAAGACTCAAGCCTATCTACGATGCGGTTCACGCAGAGTTTGACGAGAAGTTTGCTGATGAAGCAGACAAAATTGAGGATTGTCTTTACAAGCTCCAGAAATTCATCGTTCGTCGTTGGCTCCTTGACGAAGGCAAGCGTGTAGATGGCCGTGGTATCGATGAAATCCGTCCTCTTAACGCAGAAATCGACCTTCTTTCAAGAGTACACGGTTCAGGTATGTTTACTCGCGGTCAGACTCAGGTGCTTTCAATCACAACCCTTGGTACTGCACGTGATGCACAGATGCTTGACGGTATCGATGAGGATGTTGAAAAGAGATATATCCACCACTACAACTTTCCCTCATACTCAGTTGGTGAAACAAAGCCCTCACGTGGCCCCGGCAGACGTGAAATCGGTCACGGTGCACTTGCTGAGAGAGCACTTCTCCCTGTCATTCCCTCAATGGAGGAATTCCCCTACACAATCCGTGTTGTATCTGAAGTTCTTTCTTCAAACGGTTCAACATCACAGGGCTCAGTTTGTGGCTCTACACTTTCACTTATGGCAGCCGGTGTTCCAATCAAGGCTCCCGTTGCAGGTATCTCATGTGGCCTTATCTCTGAGGGTGACCGCTTCATGACAATGGTTGATATTCAGGGTCTTGAGGACTTCTTCGGTGATATGGACTTCAAGGTAGCAGGTACAAAGAACGGTATCACAGCTATCCAGATGGACCTTAAGGTACACGGTCTTACACCTGAAATCATCAAAGAAGCATTTGAAAAAACTTACAATGCTCGTATGTATATCCTTGACGAGATTATGAACCCAGTAATCTCCGAGCCCAGAAAAGAGCTTTCAGCATATGCTCCCAAGCTCCTTACTACAAAAATTGATGTTGAAAAGATTGGCGATGTTATCGGCAAGCAGGGCAAGGTTATCCAGAAAATCTGTGCAGAGTGCAACTGTAAGGTTGACGTTGAGGAGGACGGTACAATCTTTGTTACTGCAATTGACATCAACGATGCAAACCGCGCACTCGATATCATCAACACAATCGCAAATGACCCCGAAATCGGTGCTATTTACAACGGTGTTGTTACAAGACTTATGTCATTCGGTGCATTCGTTGAGATTGCTCCCGGTAAGGAAGGTCTTGTTCACATTTCAAAGCTTGATGTTAAGAGAACAGAAAAGGTTGAGGATTGTGTAAACGTTGGCGACCAGATTATGGTTAAGGTTACTGAAATCGACGACCAGGGCAGAATCAATCTGTCACGTCGTGATGCTCTCATTGAAGTTGAGGGTCTTGTGCCCGAAAACGACGATGAGCCTCAGAGAGAGCGTCGTCCAAGAAGAAACTTTAACAGAGGTAAAAGAGACTAATTAATTGCACCGTAAGGCAAATCGCCTTACGGTGCATCTTTATTGACAAAATATCGTAATATATTGTAGAATAATATCATAAGATAAACGAAGGAGGTTTATTTATGGAAATTTTATTAATTGTAATCGCTTTATTGTTCGCACTCGTTGTGGCTAATGTTCGAATTGTGCCTCAGGCTCACGAATACGTTATTGAGTTTTTAGGTAAATACAAGCGCACCTGGGGTGCAGGTATTCACGTTAAAATACCGATTATTGAAAGAATCGCTAAGAAAATCACTCTCAAGGAACAGGTTATTGACTCTCCTCCCCAGCCCGTTATCACAAAGGATAACGTTACAATGCAAATCGATACCGTTGTTTTCTTTAAGATTTTTGATGCAAACCTTTATTCTTACGGTGTTGTTAACCCCATAAGTGCCCTTGAAAATCTTACGGCAACAACTCTCCGTAATATTGTTGGTGAGTTGGAGCTTGATGCTACTCTCACCTCTCGTGATACTATTAACAGCAATATGACTGCTATCCTTGATGATGCTACTGACCAGTGGGGTATGAAGGTTACACGTGTTGAGCTGAAGAATATTATTCCTCCCAAGGAAATTCAGCAGGCAATGGAAAAGCAGATGAAGGCAGAGCGTGACCGCCGTGAAACCTTGTTACAGGCAGAGGGTCACAAAGCAGCCGCAATCACCCGGGCAGAGGGTGACAAGCAGGCTATGGTACTTGCTGCAGAAGGTGAACGAGATGCCCGAATTGCACGTGCAGAGGGTGAAGCAAAGGCACTCCTTCTTGCAAAGCAGGCAGAGGCTGACGGTATCCGCGCCATTGCAGAAGCTAATCCCACCCAGGCAGTTATTGAACTCAAGCGTTACGAGGCTCTTGTCAGAATGGCAAACGGTCAGGCCGCAAAGATTATTGTGCCCACCGACGTTGTTGAAGCAACAAAGAAAGATGTAATGTTCAGCGAGGCAACAGGTCTTGGCGACTCAACAGATCAAGGTAAACCCGCTCCTGCAAAACCCAAAAAACCGGACCCGTGCTGTGAATAAGCGCCTTGGCGCTTAACTAAGTTTGCCTAACGGCAAGTGAATTTACTTCGTAGTGAAGTTTCTGTGAAGTGAAGTTTTGCCTTCAGCAAAGTGATTAGCAAACTTAACATCACTTTTGCAAAGTAAAAACATCACTATGCGGTAGCATAACATCATTTTGCACCATCGTGCAAAACATCATCAAATCAAAATTGGTCCGGCTCCCTATAAAGGTGAGTCAGACCAATTTTTCATTCATCAACTGAATTATTATTTGAATCAATGGGAATTATATCACAGACGGATATATACATTTCTTCGGTATCGATTTGGGCTTGTTTCAGTATGTCAATTCTTTTTATATGATTTTGTTCATAAATTGCATCTGTTACAGCATTAAATAAATGATAGTACATCTTCTTATAAATATTCATACTCACTCCCCCTCGGGTTTGGTAGTATTTTATCCTACTTTGTCCGAATTGTCAATACTTGGTGCGCAATAGTGGTACTATTATTTTGAGGTGAAGATAATGAAACCCTTAAAAGAAAAAATAAGCATTACCATTGATGAAGATGTATTAGAAAAGCTTCGGGTAATGGCGGAAAATGACGACCGTTCCTTATCACAGTATATAAATATTGTATTGAAGCAATATATTGAGAAGGGAAATAAATAATTTGTTCTCTTTTAGTTAAATCTTGCGACAGCATTATAATGTTCGGAAGTGAATCTTCCCCTTAATTTATAATTGTGAATTTTAAATTTTAAATTAGAAAACCACACTCCTCGGAGTGTGGTTTTTATCATACATTATTATTCTTCACTCTCTCCATAAAATCGGAGCAGGCAGGGACTACGAATTTCACGCCCTTTTCAACGATTTCAAAGGTTGTTTGCTTTGCAAATCGAACCTCACCGTCAACGTTTACTGCAGCTTCTTCCTCGCAGGAGATTGTCACCTTTTTACCCTTTTTATAAACTGTTCTGTCCCAGGTAAGGTGTTCGCCCTTTTTATACTGATTGATAAGGGGCAGCAAACCAAGCCTTGAACAGTCAAACTTAACAACAACGAAATCAAGCAATCCATCGTATGTAAGTGCTTTGGGTGCGGCAAAATAGCCACCGCCATACCATCGGGAATTTGCGCCAAGGCAAAAAAGAATATCTGTTGTGAATGGCTCGTCATCATCAATCTTAACAGTATATTTCCTGCGCATTTTACCGAGAAATTGCAACAGAACTGCAATTGTATATGCGGCATCACCCTTGACAAGAGGCCATTTTTTAACCTTTGACTGACGGGCGCAAACCTCGGCATCAAGACCCATTGAGCATTGATTTATGGCATACTCGTCACCGCATTTAATAAGGTCAAAGTCCATAACCGTGCCGTTAATGTGGTCCTTAACGTCACGAAGGTCTTTTTTATTACCGAAGATTCTGATAAAATCGTTTCCGCTACCCAGAGGAAATGCGGCAACCTCTGCATTTTTCTTGCAGGCGCAGGCATTCACAACCTCCCACAGAGTACCGTCACCACCACAGGCATAAACTCTGATATGGTTGCCCTTGTCAACCTGAGCCTTTGCATAATTGTAGCCGTCACCTGCACCCTCGGTAACATGAATTTCATAATCTGTAATACCCACCTCATTCATCGCATCAACAATACCTGTTGCACAACGCTCGTGGGAAATGCCCTTACCGCAGTTAGGGTTAATAATAAAAAGATGTTTCATATTTTTACCTCTTATTTGAAGTACATATATAAACGGCACTTAATCATACCGTTATAGAGCTTCCTTTGTTTGTCTGCTTTTCTGCCGAAGCAATTTTCAAATTCCTCATCGGGTGTGATTACATAATAGCTCCAACCATGCTGTTTGTCAAACACCCTGCCCATCTGACGGTAAATATCCTCTGCCTCCTGTAAATCAAGAAGTCGCTCACCGTAGGGCGGATTACAGATAACCGTACCACGCTCACTATACTTTTTGAAATCTTTGATATCTCTTTTTTCAAAATGGAGCTTTTTGCCGATTGGCAGACGTGAAGCATTTTCCGTTGCTATCTTAATTGCCTGTGGGTCAATATCTGAGCCATAACCCACGAAATCGGTATCAACCTTTTCAAGGCTTTTTGCTCTCTCGATTTCTTCCTTCCAGATGCCCTTGGGAAGCACATCAAAACGCTCTGCCGCAAAGTGGCGGTTAAGACCCGGAGCAATGTTGTGAGCATAGAGCGCACCCTCAATAAGCAGAGTACCACTACCGCACATAGGGTCATAAAGTGTGTGATAATGCCTAAGTTTTGCAAGGGCGCAAAGTGATGCGGCAAGAGTTTCCTTAATGGGAGCACCGTTCTGTGAAAGTCTGTATCCCCTTTTATGGAGACCCGCTCCGGTCGTATCAATGAGCAGTGTTGCCTTGTCATTCATAATGGAGAACTGAATCTGATGAACCGGACCTGTTTCGTCAAACCAGGAAACGCCATATTTTGTTTTCAGTCTCTCAACAACAGCCTTTTTTATAATAGCCTGACAATCACTTACGCTGAAAAGCTTTGATTTCAGCGAATAACCCTTTACCGGGAAGGCATCTGCCTTGCCAATCCATTGCTCCCAGGGAAGATTTTTAGCACCCTGAAAAAGCTCTTCAAAGGTAGTTGCCTCAAAGGAGCCCATAAGAATCTGCACACGCTCGGCAAAGTGGGAGCAGATATTTACCCTGGCAAGCATATTTTCATCACCCGAGAAAAGCACTCTGCCGTTCTCTGCAGCAACATCGTCCGCCCCTAAGAAACGGAGCTCGTCTGCTATCAATCCCTCAACACCCAGAAGGCAGGGAATACAAAAATCAATTTTCATAGTTGTCCTCTTTATTTTCCTCGGCATTTTCCATTGTGAAATAGAAGGAAACACCGTTTTCTTTGTTTTCAAAACCACATTCGCAGTGGTGGTTATCTATAATAGACTTTACAATAGAAAGCCCGAGACCAAACCTGCCCTCTTTACGCGAGTGAGCCTTATCTGCACGATAGAATGAAGTGAAAATTCCATCCTTATCCTTGTCACTTATAAAGCTGCCTGTGTTGAATACGTCCACACGGGTATAGTCCCCTTCATCTGTAACTGTGATTTCAATAAGCATCTCATCCTTAACGTGACTGCAGGCATTAAGGAAGATGTTTGAAAGCACCCTCGTCATCTGCTTGCGGTCTGCAAAGACAGTTGCAGTAGTGCCTGAAAACCTTACGGTAATGCCCTTTTCCTCAACTATGGGATTAACAGTTCTAAGGAAATCTCTTACGTACTCGTCAACGACGATAACCTCTTTATCGGGGGCCTTCTGACCCGAGTTGTAGAGGGACTGCTCAAGCATAGACAAAACAAGCTCGTTCATCTTGTCAGCCTCGCGCATAATAATATCGCTGTATTCCCTTGTTGTGTCATCGCTTTCGGTATTCATACCAAGACCCTCGGCATAGCCGCGGATAATTGCAATTGGGGTTTTCAGCTCGTGTGATGCGGCAGAAACAAATTCCTGCCTCATTCTTTCAAGCTGACGCTCCCTTTCAATATCCTCCTGCAACTGCTCGTTTTTCTCACGGAGCTCCGTAAGAGCATTGTCAAGAGAATCGGAAACCTTGTTAATGTTTTTCGCAAGAGTTCCGATTTCATCGTTACGGTCAATGTCCGTTTTCTGAGAGAAATCGAGACCCGCAATTTTTTCCATAACCTCATTCATCTGAATGAAGGGCTTTGAAAAGCGTCGTGAATAGTCAAATATGAAAACAAGTGCAAGCACAAGTGTAAAAACGGTAATTGAGGTTGTTACCTTAACCGCAAGTGAAGCGTTTTCTTCGATAGGGTTTTTTTCAGTGAAAACCTCAATATGATAACCGTTTTCAAAGTCCTTACCGTAGAGAATGTACTGAGTGGTACTTCCCTCAGCAGCAACAACATTGAAATAACTGCCGTCCTTGTTTTCCTTTCGGCTGATAATGTTAAGCCTGTTACCGGAAACAAATGAACCGCCGCCCTCATAGAGCAGATTGTCCGTAGAGTCATACAGGTCAATGCTTACGTCTTCGTTCAGTTCAAACTGTGACAGAACATAGAAATAATTATCACCCGCACGCTCCGCTTCATCAGCAATATCCTTAAGAGATCGCTCAACATTATTTATATATACTTTTTCAAGAAGCTGTGAGTTGATGATGGAAATTCCCACAAGACAAGCCGCAATAATAGCGCCAACCTCAAGGAAAAACCTTGCACGGAAACCAATCTTACGTTTCTTCATCAACCTCACCCTTTTAGAGTGGGTAAAGTGTATCCGAATCAGATTTTGGGATAGTCTTTTCCACTCTTACTTTTCGATTTTATAGCCTGTGCCGTATACGGTAATCATATGCCTGGTTGCCCACGCGCCCAGCTTTGTGCGGATACGTGCCATATGGGAATCAACCGTTCTGATATCGCCCACATAATCGTCACCCCACAGCTCATCAAGGAGCTGTTCACGTGTATAAACCCTGCCAACTGCGGCACACAGCTTTCTTAAAATTTTGAATTCCTTATAGGTCAAATCAACAGGCTCGCCATTGAGCTTAACCACGTGGGCGGTCAGATCCATACTGAAGCCGTCAATTTCCACCTTGGTCTGCGGCTCCTTCACGGGCACAATAACAGTACCTCCCCTTTGAAGAAGCGTGTCAATCCTTCGCATAAGCACTACAAGTGAAAAAGGCTTTGTTACGTAGTCGTCCGCACCACTTTCAAAGCCCATTATCTGGTCGAAATCCTGCGAACGTGCTGAAACAAGGATAATGGGAATCCCGCTTGTTTCCCTGATTTTACGACAGACCTGCCACCCGTCAATCTCAGGCATCATAATATCAAGAAGTGCCAGAGAAATATCGGGATGATTTTTAAAAATTCTCAGTGCCTGTGCTCCGTCCTCCGCCTCAAGTACCGTGTGTCCCTCTTTGGAAAGACAATCCCCTATTAGCTTTCTGATAAGTTGCTCGTCATCTGCAACAAGTATTTTAGCCATTAAAACGTCTCCTTACATTTCAGTTGAATATAATTTCAGACATTATTAAGAGTGGTTAAAGTCTTTCCGCGTCAGATTCCGGAATAGTCTTTTCCGCTCTTTGGGCATACCTTCATACAGATTCCGCAGACAGCACCTCTGCCGATGTGCTGAAACTGCTTCTTCATATACTCACTGCATACCGCAGGGCTAAACATTTCTTCTCTCCTTATGCCGGGGTGGAATTCTTCTCCCAGGATTGCTCCTGAGGGACAGGCTTTTACACACCTGTCACAACCCGTGCACAAATTCTCCTTCATTTCACCGTCGCCTTCCAAGGGGCAGTCGGTGAAAAGCGTACCCAATCTTACCCGGGTACCGTATTTTTTGTGTATAAACAGACTGTTTTTGCCGATACCTCCAAGGCCGGATTTGCGCGCCGCCTCCTTGTGTGAATACCTGCCGTTAAAGGGTGTTCCGGGCATACTCTGTGAAGCCGCAACGGTAATATAGTCATATCCTTTACCGTTCAGGAATAGCCCCAGCTCTAAAAGAGTTCTGTCTATAAAAGCATTGACTGTCCTGTAATGGTTGAAATAAGTGGGTGTGGGTTTGTCGGTAATTTCATCAACAATAGCGTCGGACAGTCGCACCGCTATACTGACGCAATACCGTAAATCCCCTGTATCTGCATTATCAATACAGGCAAAGCCCACGTCACTTACACCCTTTGAGAGTAAAAATTCTTTGATTTCCCGTTCAAGCATTTTCTACCCTCATTTTCTCCATACAGGCGAGCACTTTTTTATTAAGGTCACGGCACTCTGCATAATGTTCCTTAAAGGAGGGCATATCTTCAATAAAATGAAGTGCACTGAGGGCCTCATTACCCATATGGTATTTTTTATCAATATCGGGAACAAGCTCGGTAGCCACCCCGTTATTGTCATATAAATATATATTGTCTGTCTGGGAAATGCTGCCGATGGCAATAGTGCCCAGATCACCCATTATCTGTGAAACACCCCTGCTCTGTCCTACCTTGGAATAGGTAACAGTCACGATTTTGTCGTCATACTTAAAAACTGCAGAGCCACTTCCGTCTGCACCTGTAAAAAGGAAGTGCTGACAGGATATAATTTCCTTCGGCATTCCGAAAATATCCACAACGGGATAAACACAGTAAATGCCAAGGTCATTGAGTGCACCTGTTTTCATTTCGGGGTTGAATATATTTGGGTTTTCACCACGCATCAGGGCGGGATATTTGGATGAAAGCTGTGAAAAGTCGATGCTTGCACTTTGTATTCTGCCGATTTCGGAAACAGCCTTTTTCAGAGTGTCCCTTGCGGGTGAGTGCATATACATAATAGCCTCGAAGTAAACAAGACCCTTACTGTCGGCAAGAGAACAAAGCTCATTAAACTCTGCCAAAGTAATTGTAACGGGCTTTTCACATATGACGTGCTTGTTGTTGAGAAGAAGCGCCTTACATTGCTCAAAGTGGCACACATTAGGGCTTGCAACGTAAACCAGGTCAGTATCCGACTGAAGAAGCCCATCAAAATCGCCAAAAACACGCTTTGCGCCTGTTTCCTCAGCAAATACCCTGCCCTTTTCGGGTGAACGCGAATAAACACCATCAAGAACAAGACCATCGTGAAGCGATGCTCCCTCAATAAAGGAGCGTGTTATCCAGGACGTGCCTATAACAGAATATTTAACCAGAAGTTCTCACCTCACCACACAAATATACATTGTAATTATACTATTTATAATATATAATTGCAAGTCAAATAATGTTGGGTTATTGCGTAACGACAAAAAATATGATATATTTTTTATATAAAGATTTGGAACAAGGTGTTACATATGAAAAGATTCTTTGCATTGGTTACGGTGCTGTGTGCCACAGTAACTCTGTTAGGTTGCTTCAGCACAAAGCCCGCTTCAAGGTTACCCTCGGAACCGCTTACCACAATTGTATACAGACAGGAAACCCTTGCTCCCTCCGTTACAGAACCCCAAAACGATGAAACTCAGGCAGCTCCTGTTGAAACACAACAAGCTGAGACCATTACAGACATTATCTCTGACACCGCTCCTGTTATTGTGCCTGATACCGTTCCCGCTCCCTCTGTACCGCAGGAAAGCACAACTATGGGTAAAACGGGTGATATGGCATTTTCCGATGCACCCGATAACAGATATATCAGCTCCGTAGCAACAAAATACGGCCTGGACAGCACCAACCTTGTTGCCCTTTACACCGTACCTGAAAACGATTCGAATATCGTGCTCCAATTTGACGGCAGCAGGGACAGCAACGGCAAGCTTATACGCACAGAGAAAACACTTGTTGCAATTTATTCCATAGACCGAAACCTCAACAGTAAATGTGCAAGTAAGGACACAAAAAAGAACGAGTACCCCTACGGTGAAATGATGGTTATGTTTATGACAACCACGAAATACATTATGCCGGAGTTTGAAGGTCAATTCTAAATTGAAAATTATAAATTCAAAAAGCACCCTGTCGGGTGCTTTTTTCATATCATATCTTCCGTTCCGAAATCAGTAAGCGGCAGCTTTACTACCTCACCTGTTTTCTGACTTTTGTATATAGCCAAAATGATTTCAATTGCTCGCATACCTGCGTGAAGGTCAACGTAGGGCTGACGTTTTTCCTCTACCGCCCCGGCAAAGTCCATAAACAGGCTTGTGTGACCGTTACCGTAAACGTTGGCGGCTTTTTCTTCAATTTCGCGACGGTCATTGTCTGCCGCATCCTCATCCTTGAATTTCCACACGTCAACAGAAGAGGCATTAAGTCCGCCAAGGCGCACCATACCATCCTCACCGAAAATGCTGAGAGTCTGCTCTAAATCTTCAACCATATTGACGGTACCCTCGATTGTGGCAACTGAACCGTCCTTGAAGGTAAGCACCGCAACACCGATATCCTCTGCCTCTATGTAGGGGTGGTGACTATTCCGCACCTGTCCGTAAACAGACACAACCTCATCACCCATAAGCCACCTGAGAAGGTCTATGCCGTGAACACACTGATTCATAAGTGTACCACCGTCGGTAAGCCACTTCCCGCGCCAGTCATCGCTGTCGTAATATGCCTTTGTACGGCACCACCTTATATTAATACTGCCGTGTGAGATTTTTCCGAAGCGTTGGTTATCAAGTGCTTTCCTGAGCTCCTGCACCGCGATGTTAAACCTGTTCTGATGACAGACACCTGCAATGACACCGCTTTTTTCAGCGGCATCAATTACTGCCTCTGCCTCTGCCATACTCATTGCAAGGGGCTTTTCCACTATGAAATTAACTTTATTCTGTGCACAGTAAAGGGCAATTTCACCGTGGGTGCCGCTGACAGTGGCAATTGACACAAAGTCAACCTCTTCATTTTTCAGAAGTTCTTTATAGTCCTTGTAAACAGGCACGTTTTCAAGGCCATGCTTTACGGAAAAAGCAACTGCTTTGTCGTAATCAATATCGCAAAGAGCAACAATTTCAATATTATTGTCCCTTGCTGCTAAAATATGGTGCTTGGCAACTCTACCGCAACCTATAAGAGCATATTTCACACTATCACATCCGAATTCAAGGTGAAAAATTTAAAATCAGAATTTTCTCCAGACCATTTTATCCACAACACCTGTGTAGCTCTGAATGAGCTTAACAACCTTTGTAGAAACGTTTTCCTCTATATAATCGGGAACAGGAATACCGTAATCCCCTGCCTCATTCATTGAAACAGCAGTTTCAACCGCCTGCACAAGTGATTTTTCATCGATACCTGCAAGCACGAAGCAAGCTTTATCAAGTGCCTCGGGACGCTCGGTGCTTGTTCTGATACAAACTGCAGGGAAGGGCTTGTCGATTGATGTGAAGAAGCTTGATTCCTCAGGCAAAGTACCGCTGTCAGAAATAACTGCAAAGGCATTCATCTGCAGATTGTTGTAATCGTGGAAGCCGAGAGGCTCGTGACGGATTACTCGTTTGTCAAGCTCAAAACCACTCTTTTCAAGACGATTTCTTGAACGTGGGTGGCAGGAATAAAGAATGGGCATATCATATTTCTCTGCGATGATGTTGATTGCATTGAAAAGTGAAAGGAAGTTCTTTTCTGTATCAATGTTCTCTTCTCTGTGTGCAGAGAGGAGAATGTAATTTTTCTTTTCAAGACCCAGCTTTGTAAGAATATCAGATTTCTCAATATCAGGGAGGTTATTGTGAAGCACTTCTGCCATAGGTGAACCTGTTACATAAACTCTCTCCTTGGGAAGTCCGCATTCGTGCAGATATTTACGCGCATGCTCGCTGTATGCGAGGTTAACGTCTGAAATAATGTCAACAATACGACGGTTTGTTTCCTCGGGAAGGCATTCATCCTTGCAACGGTTTCCCGCCTCCATATGGAAAATCGGGATATGGAGTCTCTTTGCCGCAATGGCGGAAAGGCAGGAGTTTGTATCACCAAGGATAAGAAGTGCATCAGGCTTAATCTGTGCCATAAGCTTGTATGAACAGTTGATGATGTTACCAACCGTTGCACCAAGGTCGTCACCTACTGCATCCATATAAACCTCGGGAGCTTCAAGCTTTAAGTCCTTGAAGAAAACACCGTTAAGGTTATAGTCATAGTTCTGCCCTGTGTGAGCAAGCACACAATCAAAATACTGACGGCACTTATTGATAACTGCACCAAGACGAATAATCTCGGGGCGTGTGCCAACGATAATAAGAAGCTTTAATTTGCCGTTCTCTCTGAAAGAAACGTCAGAATAGTCTAATTTGATATCCATATATATTTTTCCTTTCTTAAGAAAAGAATTATTCTACTATTTCAAAAAATGTGTCCGGCTTAGACGGATCGAAATTCTCGTTAGCCCACATAACTGTAACCAAATCTTCTGTCTCTGAAAGATTTATAATGTTGTGGGTGTAACCGGGGAGCATATGTATTGCCTCGATTTTTTCACCGCTTACTTCAAAATTAAGCACCTCGTCAGAGCCAATTTTCCTCTGCTGAATGAGACCCTTACCTGAGACAACAATGAAAAA
>JAZNLJ010000013.1:0-21843 GCA_045579005.1 Acutalibacteraceae bacterium
CTTGACCCTAATGCAACAGGTGTTCTTCCTGTGGCTCTCGGTGGTGCTACACGCTTTATTGAGCTTTTGCCCACCCACGTAAAGGAATATGATGCCACATTCAGGCTTGGTATTGAAACAGACACGCTTGATATCTGGGGACAGGTCACAAATATCTGTGACAAAACCGTTGACCCCAAGGCAGTTATTGGTCTCACAGAGCAGTTTACAGGTGAAGTAATGCAGCTGCCACCGATGTATTCTGCCATACGTAAGGACGGTGTACGGCTTTACGAGCTTGCCCGTCAGGGTAAAGAGGTGGAAAGAACACCAAGAAAATGCACCATATATGAATTGAAAATTCAGCACGTTGAGGGCAATGATTATAAATTGACCTGTCGATGTTCTGCAGGAACATACATACGCACGCTTATAAGCGATATAGGTGATGCTTTGGGTACGGGTGCGGTTATGACCGCCCTGTCAAGAACCTATGCTTGCGGATTGAGTATAACTGATTGCTATACCCTGGAGGAATTACAGACCCTGAAGGATGAAGGGAATCTTGCAAAAGCACTTATTCCCATTGATAAGCTCCTCCAATGTTATCCGCCGCTTTACATTACGGATAATCAGGCTGTACGCTTCAGCAATGGCGGAGATTTAATGGCTCAGAGGGTGAGAAATCTCAATGGCTACGGCTTGTACAGAGTGTACGGCAATGAAAAATTTTTAGGTCTGGGAGAATATGCGGAAGGTAGCGACTCCCTTACCGTGAAAAGAGTTTATAACGAAAGATGATTACAAACCAGCAGTTTGAGGGTAGCTTTGTTGCTCTCGGCACATTTGACGGACTTCATATAGGTCACAGGGCGGTTATCACCGCAGAAAAAAGTAAATATGAACGGAAAATTGCCCTTATGTTCAGAAAGCACCACGTTGATAATGAATTGAAGGACAGTTCGAGAACCCTTATAACACCGCAGTATGAAAGAGAAATTCTCTTTACCTGGGGTGTTGAGCCCGTTTACGTTGATTTCGATGAAATCTGTAATATGTCTCCCGAGGAATTTGTTGATAAAATTCTTGTTGATAAATTCAATGCAAAATCCATTGCTTGCGGTTTTAATTATCGCTTCGGCAAGAATGCAAGCGGTGACGTTCAGACTCTTATGCGCTTGTGCTCGGAGCGTGAAATCAAGCTGACTGTTGTTGATAAAATAGAATATAAGGATGAGCCCGTAAGCTCCACACGTATCCGTGAAGCGGTAAGCAAAGGTGATATGAGAATTGCTATGGCAATGTTGGGCAGATATTTCTCCTATGACTTTGAAGTTCTTCACGGTGATGAGAGAGGCAGAATTTTAGGCTCGCCTACCATAAATCAGTTCTTCACACCCGATTTTCAGGTGCCTGAGTTTGGTGTTTATGCCTCGTTTACAGATGTTGACGGTAAAATATATCCGTCGGTCACAAACGTGGGCATAAGACCTACCATTGGCAACAGTGAAAAACGGAGTGAAACAAATATTATCGGTTATAATGGTGACCTTTACGGTCGGTATCCCCGTGTTTTCCTTGTGGAAAAGATACGCGGTGAAATGAACTTCGGCTCCCTTGACGAGTTGAAAAAACGTATTTTTGCCGATAGGGAAACAGCACTTGGTATCCTGAAAGGAGAGAATTTCTGTGAATTTTAAGAATAAAATAAAGGTTTCTCCCTCAATTCTTTCTGCAGACTACGCACTTCTTAAGCCTGATATTGAAAAGGTAAAAGAGGGCGGTGCAGATATGCTCCACGTGGATGTAATGGATGGCCACTTTGTGCCCAATATTTCCATCGGACCACCTGTTGTGAAGGCGATCAGAAAGGCAACGGATATGTTCCTTGATTGTCATCTTATGATCAGTAATCCCTATGATTATATTGATTCCTTTGCATCAGCAGGTGCCGACCTTATTGCGTTTCACGTTGAGAGTAACAGCGATATTCAAAAAACCATTGAGAAAATCAAGGCTGCGGGTGTTTTACCTGCCCTTGTAGTCAAGCCTGCAACACCTGCCGAGGCAGTTTTTCCTTACATAAAGGACATTGCAATGGTGCTTGTAATGACTGTTGAACCCGGCTTTGGAGGGCAGTCATTTATGAGTGATATGTTACCCAAAATCAGGGCCATAAGAGAAAAAGCCGAGGAAGCTAATCCTCAGCTTATGATTCAGGTTGATGGTGGTATCGACAGTAAAACCGCCCCTCTCTGTGTGGAGGCGGGTGCTGATGTTCTCGTCAGCGGAAGCTATGTATTCGGCGCGGCAGATACAAAAATCGCAATTGACAGTTTAAGATAAACTTCTGCCACATTCATAGATTTGCGCAAGCTCTTTTTTGCAGGCAAGGGTTACTTCACCAAATTCGCATAACTGTGTCATCAGTTTTTCCGTCTGACCGGGTGTGGGATGAATGATGATATAATAATTTTCACTCATAGTGAAATATTCCGCGGAGTTACCAACAGGATTATCCTTTATGATTCTTGTCGCATCGATAAATGCGTTGCAATCGAAAGCACAAAACACAACGGGCTCTGCATCTTTTTTCATAACAAGCTTCTTTTTCTGGTGAAGAGGACTGTCATTCAGTTGGCTGAAGTGCATTATGCACCCGCCGTCCTCGCCAGGTGAAACCTGTATAAGCAGACGGTTGTCAATATTAATAGGCTTGCCTAAAACCCGTTTGGCTTCATCAAGAATTGTCCAGATAACCCGTCGCGTTTCGATATTTGAATAGTCCATTTCATCGTAAGTGATGTCAAAGTCCTGCATATCACGCTCCGTGAGAGTTACGGCAATTTTTTCTTCGCCGTCGGCTTCAATTTTCAAAGCAAAACCTCCTTGTGAATGTAGTATCGTACTACTATCATAATACTCACAAGGCTTATACACAATGATAAAATAATGGAAAGGATTTTTCCTATGAAGTTTGCAGTCAGCAGTTACAGTTTGTCTGCCCTTGTAAATAAGGGTGAAAAAACAGAATTTGAACTTATCGCTCTTGCAAAGGAAATCGGCTTTGACGGTATCGAGTTTGCAGGTATCAGCACTCCCGATGGAGAGGATAAGCTTCACTATGCTGCCCGTCTTAAGGCAGAGTGTGACAAGCAGGGTATTGAGCTTGTGCAGTATTCAATCGGCGCAGACCTCCTTTACGGATGTGATGGGGATTTGCAGGCAGAAATTGAACGCCTTAAGAGTGAGGTTGACGTTTGTGTTGCCTTGGGTGCAAGGGGTATGCGCCACGATGCAACAGGCGGCTACAAAAACGGTGAGGAAAAATTCAACGGCTTCAGGCAGGCATTACCAAGACTTGTTGAGGGCTACAGAGCCGTTACAGAATATGCCCAGGCAAAGGGTATTAAAACAATGATTGAAAATCACGGCTACTTCTGTCAGGACAGCGACAGGGTAGAGGCTATAATCACAGGCGTAAACCATCCCAATTTTGGTGCACTTGTTGATATCGGCAACTTCCTTTGTGCCGATGAAAACCCCGTAACTGCAGTTAGCAGAGTTGCACAGTTTGCTGTCTACGTTCACGCCAAGGACTTCCACGTGAAGAGTGGTAGTGAATTTGCTCCCGTTGATGGTTTCTTTAAAACAAGGGGCGGTAATTATCTGCGTGGTGCGGTTCTCGGTCACGGCAACGTTCCTGTTTTACAGACACTCAGAATTTTGAGTGATGCAGGATACAACGGCTATATAACGTTAGAATTCGAGGGCCACGAGGAGCCTGTAACCGCTTGTAAGTGGGGACTTAACACCCTTAAGAAAATTGCAGAGGAATTAAAAAATGATTAAAGAAAAAATTATTTTAGCCTCGCAGTCACCCCGTCGCAAGGAACTTATGTCACTTATTGCAACCGACGTGATTATACGGCCTGCCGACTGTGACGAAACACTCCCTGAGGGCATTTCTCCCCGTGAAGCAGTCTTGTATCTTTCAAAAATTAAGAATGATGCTTCAAGGGAAATGTCGCAGAGTGATGAAATCGTAATTTCTGCTGATACAGTTGTTGCCGTTGACGATATTATTCTCGGCAAGCCTGTTGATAAAGAGGATGCACGATATATGATAAATCTTCTCCAGGGCAGAGTGCACAGTGTTTATACCGGTGTTACCGTGTCAAGGGGTGATAAAATTATTACCTTCAGCGAGAAAACCGACGTTGAATTCAATCCTATGACAGCAGAGGAAATTGAAGAGTATATTTCAAGTTCTGAACCCTATGATAAAGCAGGAAGTTACGCGGTGCAGGGAAAGGCTTGTGTATATATAAAGGGCTTGAACGGAGATTATTTCAATGTTGTGGGCTTACCTGTTTCAAGGCTTTATAAGGAGCTTTTGAAGCTTATAAACGACTGATAATTTATCTGTGTTGTAAATTAAAACTAATTGAAAAGCAAATTTTTTTGTGATAATATAAAAATGTATTATTGTAATTGAAATAACATCGGAAGGCGGTGCCCAGGTGGCAGAAAAGAAAACCTCAACCTATGTTGAGCCTGAGGTTACTCAGGCAGATATTGACAGACAGAAAAAACAGCAGGAAAAAGAATATTTAGGTCCCCGCGAAATGGCGGCTTACATAATTTCCGGTATCGGTGATAAAAACTGGGAAACCTTTAACGGTAACAACGAGTTTTTCTATACCACTACCTTCCAGCACGTAAGTCCCATTACTCTCAGCGTTGCACAGTCATTCTGCAGTATTATTGACACCTTTGATAACGCAATTTCTGGTCCTATTCTTGACAGAACACGTACTCGTTGGGGTAGAGTGCGTCCGTACCTTGTCCTCACACTTCCTTTGTTCCTTTTCTCCGCGGCAATGCCTTATATGCTGCCTGACGGACTTTCACAGGGTGCACTTCTGCTTTTCTACCTTGTAATCCGCTACGTGGGTTCAATTGCAAACTCCTTCTACACACCCGCTTATCAGGCGGTGCTTTATAACCTTACACCAAATATAAATGAACGAAACAAGCTTATTGCGGCAGATACCTATGTTGACCTTTTCGGCGTGTGGTTGCCATCGCTCTTCCCCTTCTTCGTTGACTATTTACCCCGAACAATCCCAACCAGGAGCATTTATCTGGGCGGTGCGCTTATATTCATAGCACTTGTTGTTGTGTTCCGTGTGTTCGGCTTCTTCAGTCTTCGTGAGAGAGTGCCCCTTGCATCACGTGACGAAATGAACAGCACAAGCGTATGGAAATCCATAAAACAGGTTGCATCCTGTCGTCCTATGTGGGCACTCCTTGCAAAGGGCTTCTGCGGTATGGGTAAGGGAACGGGTCAGAGTGTTGCAAACTACTTCTGGCTCAACTGTACAGGTAAGCTTTCAAATGCGGCTATTGCAGGTCTTTTTACAGGACTTCCCAGCTACTTTGTGTTGCCTTTCGCCACAAAAATGACAAAGAAAATCGGTCTTCGCAACTTGTCAGTGTTAGCATACGGCTATTGCGGTATCGTTTATCTTATAATGTACTTTGTGGGCTACAAGCCAACCGATAACAATATCATTAATATTGTTATAATAGTCTTTTTCCTCACTCTTGCAGGCGCAATGAACAGCGTTCAGCGTTATTGCGGCACTGCTCTTCAGGGTGATTTGTACGACTATGTTGAGTGGAAAACAGGTATCCGTAACGAGGGTATGATGAGTGCTGCAATGGGCTATATTACCCTTATTACAAACAATATTTCAACAATTCTAAGCGGTATTATTATTGCCGCTATCAAATATGAGCCTCTCATCAATTCCTATGGTGTTGTTGTGCCTCAGACGGACCCCAAAATGCTTCAGGCAATCTGGACAGTTTTTACATTGGCACCCGCCATCGGCAGAATCGGTAAGGCAATCTCATTATCGTTCTTTAACGTTGACGGTAAGGTCAAGGAAGAAATGATGAATGACCTTGCAGTATCGAGAGCGGCAAAACTTAAGAGCAGAACAGGTGACGAGCCTGCAGATGCTCAGTAATTCGGAGTAATTATTATGAAAATTGTAGTTAAAGTAGGTACATCCACCTTAGCACACAGCACCGGATGTATAAACATAAGGCACGTTGAGGAGCTTTGCAAGGTGCTTTCTGACCTTAAGAATGCAGGTCACGAAATAATTCTTGTTTCCTCAGGTGCAATCGGTATGGGTATCGGTAAGCTTTCCCTTAAGGAGAAGCCTTCTGATATGCCCACCAAGCAGGCGGCAGCCGCAGTTGGTCAATGTGAGCTTATGTATGCTTACGATAAGCTGTTTTCAGAGTATAACCACACGGTGGCACAAATTCTTGTTACAGGTCTTGACCTTGAAGACCCTACAAGATATCACAATATCAAAAACACAATGAACCGCTTGCTTGAGCTTAATGTTCTTCCTATTATCAATGAGAACGATACCGTGAATACAGACGAAATCTCCGTTGGTGATAACGATACTCTCGGTGCAATAGTTGCTGTGAGTATGCACGCGGATATGCTTGTGTTACTGACAGATATTGACGGACTTTATACCGCGGATCCTCACAAGGACACTTCTGCAGAGCGTATTGATACCATAAAGGAAATCACTCCTGAAATCGAGGCTCTCGGCGGCAGAAGCCGTAGCGGTCTCGGTACAGGCGGTATGGCAACAAAACTCTCTGCCGCTAAGAAGTGTATTGCACGCGGTACAGATGTTGTTATTGCAAACGGCGCATCACCCTCAGTCCTTTATGATATTGTTGAGGGCAAAGCTGTAGGAACAAGATTTATTTCTAAAAAAGATTGAGATGATATTATGAAAACCACACAGGAAATCCTCATAGATGCTAAAAATGCAAAAGCCGTGCTTTGCTCGCTTGATACTGAGGTGAAGAACAACGCGCTCCTTGCAATGGCAGATGCCCTTGTGGAAAATCAGGAGGAAATCTTAAGTGAAAACAAAAAGGACCTGGAAAATGCCCGCGGGACAATCTCTGAGGTTATGCTTGACAGACTTGCCCTCTCTGAGGAACGTATTCTCGGTATGGCAGAGGGTATCCGTCAGGTTGCAGAGCTTCCTGACCCTGTTGGTGAGGTCCTTGACACTGTTGTGCGCCCCAGCGGTATAGTTGTAGAAAAAACTGCCGTACCTATGGGTGTGGTTGCAATTATCTATGAAAGCAGACCAAACGTAACGTCCGATGCTGCTGCACTTGCCCTTAAGAGCGGCAACGTGTGCGTTCTCCGTGGCGGTAAAGAGGCTTTCCTTTCAGCGGATGCTATTGTGAGAGCAATGAGAAAGGGTCTCAAGAAGGTTGGTCTTCCCGAAACACTTATTAACCTTGTGCAGGATACAACCCGACAAAGTGCAAACGAGCTTATGAATGCAGTAGGCTATGTTGATTTGCTCATTCCCCGTGGCGGTGCCGGTCTTATAAAGGCTTGCACGGAAAATGCCAAGGTGCCCTGCATACAGACAGGCACAGGTATCTGTCATATTTATATTGATAAAACTGCTGATTATGAAAAGGCACTTGATATTGTAGAAAATGCAAAAACAAGCAGACCCTCGGTTTGTAATGCTTGTGAGGTTGTGCTTGTGCATAAAAGCATTTATGACCAGGTTTTGCCACTTCTTAAGGAGCGCCTTTGCGGTATCCGTGAAGCAAAGGGGCTCAAGCCCGTTGAACTCAGACTTGATGAAAGAGCAATCAGAATTATTGACGGCACACCTGCAGGTGAAGCTGATTTTGATACAGAATTTCTTGATTACATACTTGCAGTTAAAATTGTTGACAGCATAAATGATGCAATTCAGCACATTTCGCTTCACTCAACAGGTCACAGCGAGGCAATTATTACTGAAAATCCCGACAGAGCAAGGCTTTTCAGTATGTCTGTTGACAGTGCCGCAGTTTATATAAATGCTTCTACACGCTTTACCGACGGTGGCGAGTTTGGTCTGGGTTGTGAAATGGGTATTTCCACACAAAAGCTCCACGCACGCGGACCAATGGGTCTTAAGGAGCTTACAACCTACAAGTTTATTATCAAGGGTACAGGACAGATTCGATAAGAGTTTTAATTGAGGTGTCAGAAATGAAAAAAATCGGGTTTTTAGGTTGCGGAAATATGGGCGGAGCACTTGCCCGTGCCGCACTTAAGGCAGTCGGCGCAGAGAATATCTTTGTGTTTGACGTTGATACAAAAAAGGTGAAAGCCTTTGCCGACGAAACAGATGTAAATATTGCAGATGCGGAATATATAGTGCTTAACTGTGACTACATCTTCCTTGGGGTAAAACCGCAGATGCTCAAGGCACTTTTTGAAAAAATTGCCCCCGTTATTGAGGATAGAACAACTGACTTTGTCCTTGTTTCAATGGCGGCAGGTGTTTCCACACAGAGCATCACTCAGATGGCGAAGCTTTCTTGTCCCGTTATCCGCATTATGCCCAATATGCCCGTAGCGGTAGGTGAGGGTATGATTCTTTACACCTCAAACGACTTCGTTTCAATTGAGGATATTGAGGGCTTCCTTGACAGTATGCAGTATGCAGGTGTCCTTGACAAAATTGACGAGGATAAAATTGATGCCGCAAGCTGTGTTTCAGGTTGCGGACCCGCCTTTGCATTTATGTTCTGTGAGGCTCTCGCGGACGGTGCTGTTGAATGCGGACTTCCCCGTGACAAGGCAATGCTTTATGCCGCACAAACTCTTGCGGGCTCTGCCACAATGCTTATGGAAACAGGTGAGCACCCGGGCAAGCTTAAGGATGCAGTTTGCAGTCCTGCAGGCAGTACTATTCAGGGTGTGAAGGCTCTTGAGGACGGTGCGTTCAGGGCAGACGTGATGAATGCGGTAAAATCGGCATATAAAAGGACAATAGAGTTGTCTAAGGTATGATATAATTAAATGCAGAATGCAAAATTCGATATATTCTCGCGTTGCTGGAATTCGATATGATATAAATCCCTTTTATCTTGTGCCGTAAGGCACATATCGAACCAAAGGTATATCGAAGCGTAAGCTATATCGAAAATCCGTCAGGATTTATATCGAGCCTTGCACTGCAAGGTTGAGTATCACTGAATAAAAACCAAGGCACACTCTTTTATGGAGTGTGCCTTATGTTTTTTATTCAATTACGGGTGCTTTCAGGATACCAATAGGCCTTAATACATATTCATAGCTCCAGTTATTGTTCCATGAACGCCATGCATCAGGACCGTGCCAGGATTCCTTGACATTTACAAGGTGTACGGGACCGAATGTATTGTATCTGTGGGTAAAGAGTGTGAATTCAACCATGTGCTCACCTGAGGGTACATTTGCCTTGAGGAAGTAAGGTGGATAAACAATTTTTCCCAGCTCCTCGCCATCAAGCTTAACACCGATAAGTGCACCGCGGTAGTCGGATGCGGTCATTTTAATTGTGCCGTCCTTTACGGTAACGGGCATTTTATATGTAATATTACCGCCGTAGAAGGGGAAGCCCTGACCTGTAATGTCACCGAAGCCGATTTTTTCGGGAAGGTTGGTTACAGTTGCATCTGTGCCGCACAGCTTAACTCCGAATTTACCCAGAATAAACACGTTTTCCAGATTTGCACTTTCACCGAAGGGCAGAGTCACTATCAGGGTGTTGGTGCCTTTCTTGATAGCGGGTAACTTGATTTTGAATATTGAAATATCAACATAATTGTCAACTATTGTGCCATCTGCCTTGACACCGTTGAGTGTGATTTCTGCTTTGTCGGCATCCTCAAGTGCAAGGTGCGCACCTTCATAATCAATTTCGCTGTCAAAGGTGTATTTGAGTGTAACCTTTGAAATGGGTGCTTTTTCACCGATAACCCAAGGTTGAACAACTGCTCCGCCACGCTTGCGGATGCTGAGTCTTTCACGGCACACATTATCAAGTCGAAGTATTTCTTCCCGGGGTGAGAATTCATCCTCGCCCTCCAACTTGAATTCTGCCATATCAAGGAGGAGCACGTTGTCCTCACTCAGCTCGTAATCAACCTTAGCGCAAATACCCTTGTGCTCAAGTTTTGGGATTGCCTCACCCTTTACGGATGTAACGCTCTCGGGATTCTGTAGTTTATAAAGGCGTGAGTCATAACCGTAAAGGTGCTCACTTATAATCGTTTTGCCGTTTTTCAGTTCGAATTCCGCAGGGTAAATATCACCTGTCTGTGTGTCGTAAACGAGAACACTATATTCACCTTCAATAGTGATTCGTATATCTCTGCCATTATCGATATCCATATTGTAAGGCTCGTCGTTGTGACACACAAAGAGCCATCTGCAATCTGTGTCCTCGCGGAGCTGATAGATAAGATTATCTGTCAGCACACCGTTACTGCGTCTGATAGTGAGTAATTTATCCTGTTCCATTGCCGAAACAACAGCGGAGCGTGTGAAGTCGAAGCTTTCGCTCTGAGCGTAAAGTTTTGCGCCGCGGTCGGATTTTACTGCATCACACAAGGTGGGCTCTGCCCCGAAGAATACCAGTCTGCCGCCCATTTCACGGAATTTTTCAAGTCTTTCAAGGGTAGATGAGCGCAGAGTTTCACAGCCGGGGACAATAATTGTATCGTAAGCCATTTCGCCCACCTTAAGAGGAGCGCCTGCCTCCTTGCAAAGGTCGGGCAACAATGATTCGCAAACGAAGTCAAAATCAACGGAGCTTTCAAGGAGCCATTTTGTAAGTGACAGGAATTTTTCATCGAGTCCGTCACGGAAAATGGCAGATTTATCATTGGGACCCCAATGGAGCCAGAAGCTCTCAACAGGGTGGATAACGCCAACCTTAACAACAGGCTTACCTCTTGTAAGGGCGGTGTTTACACGGGCAAAGTGGTCCTCAACCACACCGAATTCCTTGTACCACGGTGATTGGTACGAGATTGATGCCGGGTAGTCACGCTTTGCTTCGCCTGCCATAGCGTACCAGGAAAGGTGGGGTACTCGCACGGTGATACCAAGAGCTGCCTGCCAGTCGCCCTGATGCTTGTATTTTCTGAAATCACAATCCCATCCTGTTACGCCATAAAGCTCGGAAAGAACTCCCTCGTAGCCGAATTGGTGGGTTGCGGACTGTGCCTGCTTTGCGGTTGTGAATTCGTGGTGGTTGCACAAAAGGTCTATGCCGGGCAAACGGAAGCTACGATATGAGCGCATAGCCTCACCGAGAGCGGCGGTCTGGCTGTGAAGTGTGGGCTCCTCCATCATATGACCTGTAAGTGCAATATTGTTTTCGTTACACCAACCGCCTACTGTATCTGCAAAGGATTGTGCAAAAAGCTCTGCAATAAAGTCGTGGTATCGATAGCGGTGGAGCGAAGGAGCATTGTCCTTAAGGTTCCAGAAAATTTCGGGCAAGGTGTCAAGGATATCTGATCCGTATGCCTCTTTATAAAGTTGGGGAACTTTGTCGGTCCAGGGCATTGCCACGTCCTCGGTATCAAGTGAGTTTTCGAATACCTGTTTTCTTGCAAACTGAGGCTCGTCGGTAAAAATAGCAGGGACAGTTTTGTCGAATTCGTCGCCAACTGTTTCCTTATATCTTTCGTGAGTGACCTCAATGAATTTTCTTATTGCTTCACTATTAAGCGTGTCAGCATAAGCCTGGTCGTTGTACCAGCTGTTGCTGCTTGCAATTTCAAGCAGGGCATACCACTTTGTACCTTCTGCAGGAGTGTCCTCGTCAATTCTTTTGTAGCTTGTGAGATAACCCTCTTTATCAAGCACAACGTCATAAACTGCAAGGAGTGAGCCGTTGCCTGAGCGGGTTGCTTCTGCACGCGAGCTTGAGTCCTCTGCACCGGGGCCTGCATTAAGGTCGGTTGTAAGT
The DNA here is from genome assembly GCA_045579005.1 of Acutalibacteraceae bacterium. GTDB lineage: Bacteria > Bacillota > Clostridia > Oscillospirales > Acutalibacteraceae > DTU089. Next base: position 11,856 of record JAZNLJ010000013.1, read on the forward strand.
ATAAGGCTGCGTGCTCTGTATTTGTGGTCTTTTGTCACGATACCGCCTGCGGCACCTGAAGGCCAACGATCCTCGTCGTAAAGCCAGGCAAGCATTTCCTCACTCTTTGCCTTGTCAACACAGGCTCTGATAAGCTCCATATACCCGTCGCTGAGGTATTCGTTCTTAAGACCTGTGCGCACGTGCAAATGGAATCCACCAAGACCCATTTCCTTAAAAACATCAATCTGACGGCACAATTCCTCTTTGGTGAGCAGGTTATTAAGTGCCCAGAAGGGTGTACCGCGATATTCTGAAGTAGGATTTTTGAATAATTCGTCACTTAAGGCGGACTGACCGTTTTTTTTGTAAAGCATAAAATCCTCCTGATAACTTTTTTAAAATTGTAACACAGCAATTTGTCAAAATCAATAAATATAAAGAAAAATAAGCACTTGAAATAGTATATTTTGTATGGTATTATAAATTGTAAACTTATAATCCTTTGTGGAGGTAAATTATGAAACATAGTGAACTTATCAAGCAGATGACCCTTGAAGAAAAGGCAAACTTCTGCTCAGGACTTGATTATTGGCACACTCCCGGCCTTGAGAAGCTTGACATTCCTGTTGTGATGTGGACAGACGGTCCTCACGGCATCAGAAAGCGTAGCGAAAAAAAGGATAAGGATCAGCAGATGAGCCTTAAGGGTGTACCCGCAATCTGCTTCCCCACAGCGGCAACAACCGCTTGTTCATGGGACCCCGATTTGATTTATGAAATGGGTGTTCTTTTAGGTGAAGAGTGTCTTAAAGAGCAGGTTAGTGTTCTTCTCGGACCGGGTACAAATATTAAGCGCTCCCCCCTTTGCGGCAGAAACTTTGAGTATTTCTCAGAGGATCCCTACCTTGCAGGTGAGATTTCAGCCGCATTCGTAAACGGTGTTCAGTCAAAGGGCATCGGTACATCACTCAAGCACTTCGCAGGTAACAACCAGGAAACTCGTCGTATGACAGTTGACAGCGTTGTTGACGAGCGTGCATTCCGTGAGATTTACCTCACTTCATTTGAAAAAACAGTTAAACAGGCTCAGCCCTGGACAATCATGTGTGCATATAACAGACTTAACGGTACGTATTGCGCTGAAAACAAATGGCTCCTTACAGACGTTCTCCGTGACGAGTGGGGCTTTGAGGGGATGATTGTTACCGATTGGGGCGCAGAGAATGACCGTGTTGCAGGCTTGCTTGCAGGTCAGGAACTTGAAATGCCCACATCTAACGGTGAAGGCGACAGACAGATTGTTGAAGCCGTTAAGGACGGCAGAATCCCCGAAGAATTCCTTGATAAAATGGTTGATAACGTTCTTGATGTTATCCTTCGTTCAAAAGAGGTTCTCGGTACATATGAGTATGACACAGCGGCTCACCATCAGAAAGCCCGCGAAATTGCAGGTCAGTGTATGGTTCTTCTTAAGAATGACAATGCACTTCTTCCCCTTAAGAAAACAGCTAACGTTGCAGTTATAGGTGAAATGGCAAAGAATCCCCGTTATCAGGGTGCAGGCTCATCAATCGTAAACGCAATCAAGATTGATACCGCTTTTGACTCAATCGTTGAAAAGGGCGCAAATGTTACTTATGCCGCAGGCTACTCAACTGCAAAGAAGAACAAGATTTCCGACGAGCAGTTCATTGCTGAGGCGGTTGAAGCAGCAAAGGGCAAGGATGCTGCCATTCTCTTCATCGGTCTTACCGAAGAATTTGAGTCAGAGGGCTTTGACCGTACACACATCGGTATTCCCGCGCTTCACACAAAGCTTGTTGAAGCAGTTACTGCAGTAAACCCCAACGTTATCGTTGCAATTTCCGGCGGTGCAGTTATCGAAATGCCTTGGGCAGATAAGGTGCAGGCAATTCTTAATTGCTATCTCGGTGGTGAGGCTTCAGGCGGTGCGGCGGCAGACATCCTCTTTGGTGACGTTAATCCCTCAGGTAAGCTTGCTGAAACTTATCCCTTGTCACTTTCTGACAACCCCAGCTTCAACTACTTCCCTGGTGATGTTTCAACAGTTGAGTACCGCGAAAGCGTTTTCGTTGGTTACAGATATTATGACTCTGCCAATAAAAATGTTCAGTTCCCCTTCGGCTACGGTCTTTCATACACCACATTTGAATACAGTGACCTTACTGTTTCTGCAAACAGCATCAAGGATACAGACGAGGTAACAGTATCATTCAAGGTTAAGAACACAGGTACCGTTGACGGTGCAGAGGTTGCTCAGCTTTATGTTAAGGATAACGAAAGCACAATCTTCCGTCCTGAAAAAGAACTCAGAGCATTTAAAAAGGTTTTCCTTAAAGCAGGTGAGGAGCAGACAGTCACATTCACTCTCGGCAAGCGTGCATTTGCATATTACAATGTAAACATCCACGATTGGCATGTTGAAACAGGTGCATTTACAATCTGTGTGGGTGCATCAAGCCGTGATATTAAACTTGCATCTGAAATTACGGTTGAGTCAACTGTTGATGCAGTTGCTCCCGATTATAAGGCGATTGCTCCCGCATACTACTCGGCAGACGTTATGAACGTTCCTGATGAGCAGTTCAAAGCAGTTCTCGGCAGAGAGCTTCCTCCCTCAGCAGTTGTGGCATATCCCAATCTTACCATTGCAAACACACTTGAAGATTCCGAGGCAGGTAAGAATGGTAAAAAGATTGTTAAGCTTCTTCGTAAGTTCGTTGGTACAGAGGGTATGGCTTGTGCTATTGCTCTCCAGACGCCTGTTAAGAACTTCATTTCAATGAGTCTTGGCGTGTTCTCACCCAAAATGGCACAGGAGCTCCTTGACGTTCTCAATGACAAGAAGCCTCTTGTAGGCGGTCTTGCAGCTATGATAATCAAAGCAATACCAAAGGTTATTGCCGGCTTACCCGCACTTTTGAAGTCTATTTGACGCAAATTTGGCGCATAGCACGTTTTTCTGTCCTCTCGACGTATCTATATACGCCTTCAGGACAGAGAAAACGCACTCTGCATCCAAATTTATCATCAAATATTTAAGGTGTAACGCGAATTTGGCGCAGGGCAATTTTATACATAAATAAATCGCATACCGGATGAGTTTATATAGCTCATCCGATATTTTTTGTAAAAAAGTTCCAGAGTACGCTGGGAAAGTATTTTATTGTTGTATTAAATATGAGATAATACAATGTAATTATTTTTATATAGGGGGATATTATGAAACAGATTCAGATACGTATTTATCCTAACGGACAGATTCAGGCAGAAACCTATGGTATAAAGGGTAAGCAATGCCTGAATTACATCAATAAAATTGAACAGATGGCTAACGCAAGAATTGATGACTCCGATTTCACAAAGGAATATTATGAAACCGAAGAGCAGCTTGTTGCGGAGCAGGTGCAGGAGGTTAAGGCGTAATGGCGATTACAAACCGTGATACAAAGTGGGAGTTAAAAAATTCTTGGTTTTTGTTTTTGGCAGGAATTCCATTTGTTAATGTTATAGTACTTTTTACTATGAGCTCCAGAACTGCAAAAGCTAAATGGAAGCGTATCGGTTGGGTAGTTCTTGCACTGACATTGGTGTTTATGCTGGCATCCTTTTTTGCAGGCGAAATAAAATACGCGTATCCCGATAATCTTATTGAAGATGCACCCGGCAGACCTCAGATAGAGGATTATCTTGGTGTTAATTACTATGATAAGTACAAGGGTAGACCGTACCCCTATAAAGATGAGGAAACGGGCATTGTTTATGAAAAATATCAAGACACACCCGAGTACGACCAGTTTGAAAATGATGATTATGAGTGGAAGAACACACCGGAACAAAAGAAAATAGAGTTGGAACGTGACATTTGGAACGAAAACTGGCGTTCTGCTCAAACAGGGCTTGAGTTTGTGGTGTTTGTAGTTAATGCGGTCGTATTTTTTATAGTTGTTGCAGATCGTGGTAACTATCTTCGTCTTCTTGCTGCAAATGAGAATAAACAGCAGGTTGCGGGCGCAATGGCAACAGGCTTTGCAAATGCCTCCTCGGGCAGCAGAATTCCCGAGCAATATCGCAATCAGCAGGGCTATGCTGTGAGCAATCAACAGCCTCAAGCTGTTGCAAACACAGGCTTTGTACAACAGCCTCCGATAAATAATCAGGGTTACGCACAGCAGCCGTATACACAGCAGGCACCTATTCAGCCTCAGCCGACACAACCTACACAGAGTATGTTCGGTGTTGTACCTGATAACAATCAGACACCTGTTCAGACAGGTATTGATGTAAACAGTGCTCCTGCCGAGGTTCTTGCAACACTTCCCGGTATTACAATAATCGACGGTAAAAAGGCTGTTTCATACCGTGAAGCTAACGGTGGCTTCAGGAATATTGATGAATTTTATTCCTGTATTCAGGCAAAGCCTCATATCATTGCAAACATAATGAATTCTGTTTATGTGGGTGCACCTGTTGCAAAACAGCCAGCAACTAAGCCCTCAAGCCCCAAGCGCACAATTGACATCTGATGAAAATTCACAGGATTGTCAGTAAAACATTTGCCGAGGGTCCGGGTTGCCGTTTCTGTATATGGGTACAGGGCTGTCCCCATGGGTGTAAGGGTTGCTTTGCAACCGATACCTGGGATATGGCTTCGGGAGAGGAATATTCCGTTCAGCAGATTATCGAAATGCTTGAAAAAGAGCTTTTGCGAATTGATGGAATAACCCTTCTCGGTGGTGAGCCCTTCTTACAGGCAGAGGAACTCTCTGTTGTTGCCGGATATGTCAGGTCGCAGGGGAAAAGTGTGATTGCTTTTTCCGGCTATACATACGACGAATTGTTAAATTCGGGTGACAACGGAATAAAAGCTCTTCTCACAAATACAGATTTGCTGATTGATGGCAGATATGTTGAGGAACTTCAGGATTTTTCGAGACCCCTTGCAGGCTCATCAAACCAAAGGTTTATATATCTTTCAGATAGAATTTTACCCGCAGTAATGGAATGCTACAAAAACAGATTTGAAATTCGTGTTACTCAAAAAGGCGCAGTTACTGTAAACGGTATGGGTAATATAAACAAATTGAACGCAAAAATTAAAAACAAAGAATTTAGGAGAATATAAATGGCTGATTCAAAGTTCATAAAAGATTTTTCCAACCTGATAAATGCAGGTTTCCCTTATATTTACATTCCCTCTTACGAGGAAGAGCGTATTACAAATACAATTGCTTCTGCTCTTGAGGACAGGGAGCTTATCAAAAACCCCCGAAAGCTTTGCATCTGGACTCAGACAGACGGACTTGTTTGTGATAATGCAAAGGTGCGTGACACAGCCACACCTATTAATGCTCTGGAGAGCGTTATGAAGTCAAAAGATGAGGCTGTTTATATCTTTAAAGATTTCCACATCTTTTTCGGTGCAGACAGAAACGGCCGTCCCGATTACGGCATCATAAGAAAGCTTCGTGATATTATCCCTGTGCTTAAGGCAAGCCGTAAAACAATCGTTTTCATATCACCCCGTCTTGTTATTCCCTGCGATATGGAAAAGGAAATTTCAGTTCTTGATTTCTGCCTTCCCACGCAGGAGGAAGTAACAGGACTTCTCGATGAGCTTATTGCAGGTCTGTCACCTGAAAATGTGCGCCTTAATCCTGACGAAAAGGCAACTCTTGCCCGTGCCGCACTCGGTCTTACAATGCAGGAGGCGGAAAATGCGTTCTGCCGTGCAATTGTTAATCTTAAGGGTATCGATATCAGCGCAATTTCAATTATCCACGAGGAGAAAAATCAGGTTGTTAAAAAGACCGGTGTTCTTGAATTTGTGAAAACTGACCTGAGCATTGACGATATCGGTGGTCTTGATAACCTTAAAAACTGGCTTCTTAAGAGAAATAATTCATGGTCTGAAAAGGCACAGGCATATAATCTCCCTGCACCCAAGGGCGTGCTTATAACAGGTGTGCCCGGTTGTGGTAAGTCACTTACAGCCAAGGCTATGAGTGCTATCTGGGGATTGCCTCTTCTTAAGCTTGATATGGGCAAAATCTTCGGTGGTATTGTTGGTAGCTCCGAGGAGAATATGCGCAAGGCTATTGAAACAGCCGAGGCAGTTTCACCCTCAATTCTGTGGGTGGATGAAATTGAAAAGGGCTTTGTAGGTATGAAGTCGGGCGGTGATTCGGGCACGTCTGCACGCGTATTCGGTACATTCCTTACCTGGCTCCAGGAAAAAACAAAGCCTGTTTTCGTAATTGCTACAGCTAACGATATCAGCGCACTTCCTCCCGAGCTTCTCCGTAAGGGTCGATTTGATGAAATCTTCTTCGTTGACCTTCCCACCTTCAAGGAGAGAGAAAAGATTTTCAATCTTCACATAAACAAGCGTCTTAAAAAGACAACTGTTGCCCACGAAATTACAGCATCAGATGAAATCTGCCGTGAAATGGCAGAGCTTTCAGAGGGCTATGTTGGTGCTGAAATTGAGCAGATTACCATTTCTGCTATGTACGAGGCATTTTATGCAGACCGCGGTCTCAGAAAAGAGGATATTATAAAATCAATCAAGGAAACAGTTCCGCTTTCATCAACACAGCGCGAGCAGATTCTCGAGCTGAGAGCCTGGGCACAGAACAGGGCTGTTCTCGCAACTGCGGTTGAGGACCGTGAGCAGGAGCCTGTTTCCGTTGATGGCGACGATGACAGCGGCTTTGCACGTTCTCAGGGCGGCAGAATTGTTGATTTTGATTTATAATGGGAGGTATTTGAATGTCTTTTGTATTGAGTCTTACCGCCTTGGCGGTTGTTGCCGGAACCACAATTACAAGCGGCGCTCTTATGACATTTCTTGGTAGCAGAACAGAGGAAGATGTGGCGGTTGAACAGGATTGCCTTGAAACTATGTTTGTTGATGGTGAATTGCTTTCAAAAACACTTAACGAGCACGGTTGCTGTGTGAACGTTGTATCAGAAAATGAAATTATTGTTCAGACCTCTTGCGGCAATCTCCGTTATGCAAGAAATTCTGCAACGGAAGCATTCGGGTTATATATTAATGAGGTCAATGACCCTCAGGCTTTGATTGAAAATCTTAAAGCCTTTGAATTCGAGTACGGCAAAAATGTTCAGGCATACACCTATGACCATATTTTGTCGAATTTGGGTGAGGATATGACCTTCCAGGAGGAAGAAATTCTCGAGGATGACTCACTTCTTCTTACAATTACAATAGATTAAAAAGAGAGATGCCTCAGATGAATTTTCTGAAGCATCTCATTTTATTTGTGTGCTTTTAACGGTCGTTGGTTGTAGCTTTCCAACAGGCTGTTTGTTTGCTGTGTGGTAAGTGTATTGTGAATTGCAAACAGGATTATGCTGTCTCGTTTTACGTTTGGGTAAAGATATGCCCAATCGTAGATATACAGCACCTTCTGTGTTTCATCCACGGATAACTCCATAGCAAGGCATAGCTTTATGAGTGTGTCGCGTGAAGGGTGTTTTTCACCGCGGAGAATATCGTAGAAATATGTATATCCGATATCTGCTTTAGCAATAACATCTGCCTTTTTTATTTTCTTTCCTGACAGGATATCCTTCCATATTTTTTCAAAATCCTTCTCAATAAGCTCATGAGAATTCGAGTTGTAAAAATCCTCGTAAGAGGTTACCCTGCAAAGGTTGTTTATCAAGTATATCACCCCATAAAACACCATTTTCCTTTATTGCGAGTTGAGAATACTTGTTTTTTTCGGCAGAGTCAATATGAAAAAACGGGAATGTAAAAAAAAGGATTTTAATTGTAATAAAAAATATTCTCTCAGAGTATAGAAAAAGTCGTTTTAAAGTGATATAATGAAAACAATTATGGGAATGTATAACTAAAAATGCATAATAGTTATGGGAGGTGCTCTGTGATGATTGGTTTTGAAGGCAAAACCTTGGGTAACGGTAAATTTCTGGTTTATAACATAAATCAGGGTGAGGAAATAAATCCTATGGGCCTTTTCGCTGTGTCAACAGAATTGCTTAAGGGTTTTTGTCCTGCGCGATATTCTGAGAGTGACGGTGCTGTTGAATATGAAGTAACCGATAAGGTGACACTTAATGAATTCTTCGGCGATGTTGTTTCCAAAAGGGAAATAATCTGTGTGATGGACAGCATTGTGGATGCATTGATTGTTGCCCGCAACAAAAAGATAGATTTACGAACCATTGTTTTTGACAAGGATTACGTTTTTGTTGAACCACAGACCGCCAAGGTGAGCTTGATTGTTCTGCCTTTGACAAGTGCGGTCACACCTGTTAGCCTTAACGGTTTTCTTAAGGATATTGTCTGCAGTTTGCAGTACGATAAAAGCGAAAACACCGATTACGTGGTAGAGCTTCTTAACTATCTCAATTCAAATGACCACTTCATTTATGAGGAATTTAAGGCTTTTCTCAGTAGCATCAGCGGTAGACAGGCCGTTGAGGAAATCTGGGAAAAAGAGAATCCTGCAGAGGAGAACGCTCCCGCGGAAGAAATGGTTATTGAACTTCCTGCAGAAGAAAAAAAGGGCACAACAGCAATGTTTGCCTCATCTAAAAGAAAAGAACTTACCGCAGATGATATTCTCGGTAAATAAAAAATACATTTTGAAAGGTGATTTATTATGAAAGTTTGTCCCGTTTGTAGTGCAGTTATGGATGATGACACATTGTTCTGTACATCCTGTGGTAACCGCTTCAGCGAAGCTGCCCCTGCAAGTCAGCCTGTGAATAATGATGCAACCGATTCTGTGTTTGCATCGCCCTCACCGGTTAGTTATACACCTGTTGCACCGGCTCCCGTGCAGGAGCCCGCAGCACCGATACAGGAGCCTGTTGCACCTGTTCAGGATGCATATATTCCTCCTGTTGCACCCGTGCCCCCTGTAAACACTGCACCTATGAATTACACAACAATGCCTATGACACCTCCTGCAGCACCCGTTATGGCTCCTGTTGATCCTGCCGATCATACCGCAGAATTCACAGCAGAGGACGTGTCTGCTCACAAGGTTTATGCTCTTCTCGTTTACATAGCGGGTATTATCGGTATCATTCCCGCACTTCTTATCGGTAAGGACTCACCTTATCTTAAGTTCCACGTTCAGCAGAAAATGAAGATGATGGTAGCATCGACTCTTGTTACTTTGGTTGGTTCTGTTACAAGCTTCCTTATCTTACCCGCTATTGCAGTAGGTATTGTAGCTATAATTGTCTTTGTGCTTAACCTTATCTGCTTCTTCAAGACAGCATCAGGTAAATCTGTAGAAGTTCCACTTATCAAGGATATTAAGCTTTTTAAATAATCGTATTGTTTTGTTAGGAGTAGGGTATTAATGAAATTTTGCAATGCTTGCGGAGCTTGTATAGGCGACGATATTTTTGAGTGTCCTCATTGCGGTTCGGAGGATATGGCAGATACAATGCCCCAGAAGCCTGCCGAGGAAATTCCCGAGGAACCTGTGGCAGAAGAGGATGTTGCGGAGGCTGAGGTTGAACAGTCAGATGCATCGGAAGGTTCTGAAGATGAAGCAGATGCCGAGGTAGAGGAAACGTCAGAAGAAGCCGAAAACGACGAGAAAGAGTCGGCAGGGGCTCCCGAAGAACCCGAGGAGTCTGCAGAGGGTTCCGAGGATGAGTCGGCAGAAGAAAACACAGACGAATCTGAGGAAGAAAACTCCGACGAATCCGAGGAAGAGACCTCCGGTGAATCTGAGGAACAGATCTCCGATGATGAAAAAACGGAGGAATCCGAAGAGTCTGCTGAAGGAGAGAATGCCGAGGGCGAGTCAACGGAATCACCCGAGGGTGAAGAAGCTTCCGGAGAAACAGAGGTTGACCCCGAGGAAGAGGCAAGAAAGAAAGCCCGCAAGAAAAAAATCGGCATAATCGTTGGTTCTGTTCTGGGTGCAATAGCCGTTGCGGTTGCCGTGATCTGTCTGTTTACATTTGTAGA
>JAZNLJ010000014.1:0-2142 GCA_045579005.1 Acutalibacteraceae bacterium
CATTATAGCCTGCCTTTTCAACGGCTTTTATAACAGCATCATCGGGAGCATTTCCTTCAACAGTCATAGAATTGGTAAGAAGACTTACCGTACATGCAGAAACTCCGTCAACCCCGCTTACAGCCTTTTCGACTCTTGCGGTACAGGCGGTGCAGGTCATCCCCGTAACATCAAACTGTTTCATATAAACACTCCTTTCACAGCATCGGTTAGCAAACACTAACTGCTTATTAATTATAAATCTGTTTAGATTTTATGTCAATAGAATACAGAAAAAAGGAGCCGTTTTCACAGCTCCTTAATGTACCTGATTATTAAATTAAAGTCTTTCAATGGGATCGTAGCCGAGAGCGAAATACTTGAACATCCAGATAATGGGATTGAACTTGAAGAAGAGCTGATCAACTACGGTTACAAGGCTTCTGAGGAAGGTAGAGATATCGTGTGTTTCGGGCACTGTTACGGGAGCAAACTCCTCACCCTCTACATTCAGAACCATAGGCTGAGCATAGCAGATTCCGTTGTCACCGGAAATATAGAATCTTACGTAAAGGTAAGGATTATCGAGAAGCTCATCATTATGAAGGTCAAGTGTTGCCTTGCCGTCCTTAAGCTCCTCTCTCTTTATAACATTACCGTCGGAAACCCAAGTGATGATATTTGCATTTTCAGCCTCAACAGTGATTGTATCCGCATCCTGATTTACGGTGATTCTTGTAACGGCGGGAGTATTGTCAAGCCAATAAGCCTTTGTATCGTAAACATCCTGCTCAACGAAGCCGGGCATTTCTTCCATACCGTTAAGCTCTACACCGTTTGAGTAATGGGAAATTGAGAAATACTGACCCTTTTCCTGGCACTCTCTGAAGGCTTCAAGGGTAAGCTCGGGCATCCAGCACATTGTATAAGCATCATTAACGGCATTTTCATTGTGTGAATCAGCGAATGTATTGCCCCAGGGCACTACACCGTTGGGAATTGTCTTCTGAAGAACCTGGTCATAAAGAATTCTGTCACAGCGGGTATGTGCATCGGTTGCGGAGTTTATGCCCATACCGAGGGAAGAGCCCTGATAATCAAGAAACAGTCTTGCAAACTTGGTTGCATAGTAATCGTCAACAGGCAGACCTACATACTTCTCGGAATCCTTATCGGTATAAACGTATTCACCTACGTGGGAGAGATATGAAATACCGCCTGCATCCATAACACCCTTTGAAGGAGTCTCATAGTCACCGAAAACACCTGCAAGTCCCTGACCGTAGTCTGAGAAATAGCCTGTAAGATGGCAGTCCGCAATGGGAGTTGCCATATTAAGCTCTATTCCCTTGGGAACATCAAGCATACCGTTTTCGTGTGTTCTTGTAAGTGTATAGCCGTCCTTGGTTGTATAAGTGATATTATCATTTGTACCGTCAAGGTATGCCTCATACTCATCCTGAGGAATGGGAATAACGTCAGCCATATTGGTTCTTTCCTTCTTAATGAGACGCATAAGAGGCACAAGCTCAGGCTCATTGTTCCAGCCCTGGTTTATTGTACCGTGGTCGGTAAGTGCCACAATGTCAAAGTCTGCAGCATAGTGAATACGCACAAATTCATCAATTGTAAGGAAGCCGTCAGATGCGTTTGTATGGCAGTGAAGCTGAGTTTTATAGTCTCCCCAGGTATCCCAGTCAATTTCCTCGTAAGGATTAGTGATAATGTAATTCTTTTCATTTGCCGTTGCAAACATGGGAACCATTGTAAGCATAACGATAACTGCAGAAAGAATTACCGATAATGCCTTTTTACTCTTTTTCATAACAGTACCTCCTGATAAATGATACGGATATTATAGCACATTGTTTTATTTTGTAAAATGTGTAAAATAAACAAAATTTTAACAATTTATTTGTGGGTCAAAAACCGGCATAAGCTGAAGCTTGAACTGATTTATTCTGTGAAGGTAGTCGATTCTTTCCTTTGTGGCAGGGTCGTCAATCTCCCCTGTGCGGATATATCTGTCAAGCACGGCATAGGTAAAGCCGAGATTATCCTCATCCGTCTTTCCCTGAAGTCCGTCTATGGGCACCTTGTCAACAAGTACATCGGGAAGACCTAAGACTCTTCCGATTTCCTTTACCTCCTGAACGGTTAACA
>JAZNLJ010000015.1:0-17676 GCA_045579005.1 Acutalibacteraceae bacterium
GCGACTGCTACTCTCTTTTGTTTGGTGGAGACGGTGGGGATCGAGGGGCAAGCCCCTCGCATTTGCTTCGCAAATTACCCCGATTATATGTCCCTCGTGCTCCGCCATGGCGAACCGCACGAGATGGACTATGGGTTCGCTCCCCCTTTTACTTAATCGAAACAAAAGAGAGTAGCGACTGCTACTCTCTTTTGTTTGGTGGAGACGGTGGGGATCGAACCCATGACCTCTTGACTGCCAGTCAAACGCTCTCCCAGCTGAGCTACGCCCCCGTATTGCACTCTACATCACGTTGTGTGATATAGAGTATATCATTCTTTATATAATTAGTCAATATTTTTTTACGTATCACAGATTATGGGGCATTTAAGCGTTTGACGTACCTCTTTATTTACTGTAACGTCATAAAATTTATAAAAATTATAAAAATTAGTTAAAATTTATTAACAAATTGTTTGCATTGACAATTATTGTGTGTTATACTGTATTATGTCTAAATACATAAAAACAAGAAAGGATTGTTTTTAATGAAAAAATCAACAAAGTTGCTTGCATTATTCCTTGCTGTTATAATGCTTTCAAGCAGCATCAGTTTCGGTGCAAATGCCGTGCTTGTTGGCGGTGAAACACCTTACGTACCCGTTGACGAAGATGTTATCCCCACAATTATCGTTCCTGGTCTTTTCCAGAGCGAAACAAAGTATTACGTAGATGGTGAGGTTGCCCTCAATGCAGAAGGCGAGCCTTACGAGATGCCCTTCTTTATGGATACAACCATGGAAATTGCTGGTGCAGCTCTTCAGGATGCTCTTATGCCCATCCTCAGCATGGTAGTTAAGCAGGAAGACAAGGAACAGCAGGCTGCTCACGCTGTTGCTGATATTCTCAGTGAAACATTAATGGGTAAGCAGAAGCTTGATGAAACAGGTCATTTTATTAATGATATTCGTGCTACAGAATACAAAGACTCATACAAAGACCTTTCCGAGCATGATAAGGAAGTTATTTTTGATCACTTCCCATTAGAGTATTATACCAAGCACGCAGGCGAAGACAAGCTTTATGTTTTCAGTTATGCATCGCTTGACAATATGATTGATATTGCCAATAATCTTTATGACTTCATTCAGTTTGTAAAAGAAGATTCCGGTTACGACAAAGTAAATATCGTACCTATCAGCCAGGGCGGTTCGGTTTTCGTTGCTCTTATGCAAATTTATGAAGAAAAAGGCCGTTCTTTAGCAGACGATTTTGTAAAGATTGTTTTTGCTGTTCCCGCACTCAATGGTTCAACTCTTGTTGGTGAAATTCTTGAATTCGGTCTTATGGATGACGACGAAGAACTTTACAAGGAAATGCTCCCCGCTCTCCTTGGTGAAGATGACTTCCTCGGTTATCTCATTAATATCGTTCTCCGTTTCTTACCTAATGCAGACGTAAACAATCTTCTTGATATCGTTTTCGACACATTCATCCGTGAATATGCCGGTTACTCAACTGCTCTTTGGGGACTTTGCCCTGTTGAAAATTATCCCGGTGCAAGAGATAACTACCTTACAGATGATTGCATGAAGTACATCGCAGAGCAGACTGATTGGTTCTACGAGGCACAGCTTAAATATAAGGATCATCTTCTTGATGCTGCTGCTGAAGGCGTTCAGATATTTGACATAGTTGACTACAACGTGCCTCTCGTACGTATAGTAGATTCATGGGATATTCCCTCTGATGGTATTATTCAGATTGAATCAACATCAATGGGTGCATACGGTATTGCAAACAATGTTAAGCTTCCCGAGGACTATGTTCCCACACATTCAAATTGTACAGACCCTGAAAACCACGACCACTCAGACCCCCACGGTCTTATTGATCCCTGTACAGGTCTTTTCCCTGAAACAACTTTCTACTTCTACGGACAGTCTCACGAAAGCTCAGCATCAAACGACGTATTTATGAAGCTTGCCTCCTCAATTATGATGGACAGCAACTTTACAAGCGTTCACTCATATCCCGATGTATTCCCTCAATTCAACGGTGCTCGTAACGTAAAGGGCTTTATGAAGGATGTTGCTGAGATGCAGGAGTATGACACAAGCAAGCTTTCTCCTGAGGATAAAATGGAGCTTGAGGAGGCTATTGCTCAGGCAACAGAAATGCTTGACAACACCGTGATTGATAATGATGAGGTTGCAGCTGCAAAAACTCGCTTCTATAATATCAGCGATAAGATTGCAGAGCAGGATGCCGCAGCAGAAAATCCCGATGCAGAACCTCCCACAGGCGAAAAAGAGAACACAGCATACCTTGATTTCAGCTATGCTCTTAAGGATTTGATTTACATCCTCAGCGAGCTCTTCTTCATCCTCTTTGGTGGCAACGGTTGGAGTGACCTTTAATAACAAACGACAACCTCTGTTCAATTGGACAGAGGTTGTTTATTACAAAAATACACCCGTAATTCTTTTTTTAAGAACTACGGGTGTATTTTATTTACCTAAAAGCTTATTCATAAGACCTGGATCATCGGTAATAATACCATCAACACCGAGCTTGATAAGGTGCTTTGCAGTAAGCTCCTTGTTAATTGTCCAGGGGTTTACCTGTAAACCTGCTCTGTGGGCACGCTCCACATAAAGGCGTGTTACGTACATTGCAAATGGGTGAAGCGCATCACAACCGATTTCCTTGGCAAATGCCACAGGACGTGCAGATATCTTGATTGAAACAAGGTTATCAGGGCTGTAAAGAATACCTGTTTTACAATTCCTGTCAATCTTCTTGCACACAACAAGGATTGAAGGATCAAAGCTTGAAATAAGGAGTTTATCGAAAAGACCATGGTTTTTAACTGCATCAATTGTCTTCTCAGCAAGCTCTGTACCTGCCTCGCCGAATTTCTCACTCTTAAGCTCTATATCAAGAACTTTCATTTTGTCGCCCATTTTCTTGCTCACTTCAAGAAATTCATCAAGAGTGGGGATTTTCACACCTTTAAACTCTTCTCCCTTGTAGCTACCAAAATCATACTGACGAAGCTCCTCAAGGGTCATATCCTTAATGGCGCCATTACCTGTTGATGTTTCATCAATCGTGAAGTTGTGACAGACTACAGGTATACCATCCTTTGTAAGGTGAATATCTGTTTCAAAACCGTCACAACCGATTTCAATGGACTTTTCAAATGCTTCTATTGTATTCTGAGGAGCAACCTGATTGGCACCTCTGTGAGATATAACGTTACAGTTTGTCATAGCAATCGTACATCCTCTCTTATTTCTTCAAAAACTTGCTTATACCCTTGACTACACCGAAGGTAAGCAAGCCGGCACCTGCGGTTACACCTGCAATCAAGGCAATTTTCTGCTTAAGCATACCATCAGCATCCCATATATATCGAAGCTCGTCTGCAAAGCTACTGCCACATATAGCGTTATAGGTGTGGAATGTGGTTTCATATTCACCTGTCTGCTCATCAATATCAAACAGTCTTACACCGCGAGTTCTGTCACCATAGCAACGGAATGAGGCACAGGAGGTCTGAACAAAGTTCACGCCGTCAACAACACCCTCAAAACAGTTAGTATGGTCGTGACCAAATACAACGGCTTTAACATCACCACATTCTTTAATAGCATCAAGCTGACCGTTTTTGTCGGAAACTGTGCAAGGATACTCACCCATTACACCTCCAACGTCTGCTTTTAATTTAAAATACTTACCATCAGATCCCGGCACTGCACCGAAATCATCCTTTGAGCATTCTTCAACAAGTTCAAGAATCTCAAGCATAGGAATGTGCTGGAACATAAGCGAAGGAACGGGGATACCGTCATTCTCCGCCTTAAGCTCTGCACTCTTTTTGCGATACCATTCAATTGCCTGAGGCTTTACATATTCATAGCACTTGTCTTCCTCTTTATCGTGCCAGGCTGAGTCAAGCATCCAGATATTGAACTTCACCTTTTCGCCATCCTCAGAATATATGGGAATATTATATGTATCACAATCACCACTGTCCGTACCATCGAGACCGATATTACAGCTATATGCCCTGTAATAATCTGCCTGTTCCTCTTTAGTAAGGCGGTTGCGGTCGTCATGATTGCCATAAATCATTGCAAATGGAATCTTACGCTCCTCAATGGGTGCAATCAGCTTATCAATAGCAACCCTCATTGCCTCTGCCTCGCCTGCTTTATCCTTAACAACAAGACGTGAACCGATACGAGCATCACAAAGATGGTTACCAAGAATATTATCACCTGTAAGAACAATCAGATCTGGCTTAAGGCTATCGTAAGCCATATTGAGCATCCGCACCATTGTGGGGCGGATATACTGCAAATCCTGTGGGTCACTTACCTGCATTATTCTGAATTTACCGTTTTTAAATTTCAACATATATTAATCACCTTTTAAGAAAGTCCGGGAATAAATGATTTTGCAACACTGAAATATACCAGCAATGAAACCGCATCAACAATGGTTGTGATAAATGGGCTCGCCATTACTGCCGGGTCAAGTTTCAATACCTTGGCGGCAATAGGAAGCACACAGCCAATAAGCTTTGCACATATAACCGTTGCACAAAGCGTGAGTGCAACGACAAGTGCCACAAGCTCGTTGACACCGTCAGTCTTCAAAAGCACACCGTCAATAAGCACCACTTTTACAAAGCAGGCTATGGCAAGTGACACACCGCAAAGCACAGAAACACGTGTTTCCTTCCACAAAACTCTGAATATATCACGAGACTCAACCTCACCAAGCGAAAGACCTCGGATAACCATAACTGATGATTGACTACCTGAGTTACCGCCCGTACCCATAAGCATAGGGATATATGCGGTGAGAACAACAACCCTTGAAAGAGCATCCTCGAATGATGAAATGATAATACCCGTAAAGGTCGCAGAGAGCATAAGTAAAAGAAGCCAGGGAATTCGAACCTTCCACAAATCCCACACAGAGGTTTTAAGGTAGGGCTTGTCCGTAGGTGCAATAGCAGCCATTTTTTGGAAGTCCTCTTCTGCTTCTTCCTGAATAACGTCAATAGCATCATCGACTGTAACAATACCAACCATACAATTTTCTTTGTCCACAACAGGTATTGCAAAAACGTCGTATTTATTGAAAAGCTGAGCAACATCCTCTTTATCAGAGAGTGTATTTACTGTTATGGGATTATCATCCATAACATCTGACAAAAGCTCGTCATCATCACAGGTAAGCAAATCCATTGCAGAAATTGTACCCAAAAGCTTGTGCTTCTCAATAACGTAGCAGATGTTAACAGTCTCGGAATATTCACCACGTGATTTGATTTTCTTGAGCGCATCACCTATAGTCATTGTGGGATAAAGGCTGATATACTCAAGTGTCATAATACTACCCGCGCTGTCCTCGGGGTAATTAAGAACTGCATTGATAGCATTACGCTTGTCACCCGCAGCGGCAAGCATACGCTCAACAACGTTAGCGGGCATTTCTTCAATAATATCAACAGTATCGTCAATGAACATATCGTCCATAATATTCTCAAGCTCTGTATCAGTGAAAACCTCTAAAAGAATCTGTTGATATTCCGGCTCAATATACGTAAAAACATTTGCGGCATTTTCCTTTGGAATCAGTCTGAACAGTAAAACAAGCTGTCTGTCCTCAAACTCCGGCAACAAAGCCGCTGTGTCAACCGGATTCATTGTATCAAAAATACTTTTTATGGCTTTGTACTGTTTTTCGTGCAAAAGCCTTTCAAAAACTTCTTTAGTCATTGTCCGTTCCTCCTTGTTTTTATAGCCCGCAGGCTATTACGACAGAATAGTAACGGGGAAAAATGCAATAAAAAAACCGAGTCTCACGACTCAGCGAAACACCAATTATTATGCACCAAGGTAAAGTTCACCCTGAATGCATAATTAAACTACGGTAACAGCCCTACGAACGCAGGCTGATATAATCGCTGTGGTCATATAAATGCTACTTCGCCCATGTCCGCTACTGCCTGAATCCATTGCGCTGTCACGCTCCTTGTTTTACAAAATCAAAGAATATTTGTAAGCCTACTCAGAGTTGAATATCTGTTTTTAGTTTACACTTAAATATAACCCAATACTCAATTTTTGTCAAGAAATATAATGTAATATTATAACAAAAACAAAAAAATAAAGGGTTCCGAAGAACCCTTTACACACTATTCAATTAACCTATAAGAGTTGCAATCAAAGACATAAGCCAAGCAAGGAAGGCCTTGATACCTGTGTACTGAGGAGTACGCTGGTGACCACAAACCTTACAGATGTTGTCCTTAACCGCTGCATCATCCATACCTTCACCGAGGTGTGTATGTCCACCCTTCTGTGCCTGACCATCGCAATCATCGCAATCGCGCCAATGGTACATTCCATCACTCTTGTATGAACCTATGGGGTTATGAGCAATTACGATTGCACACTCGTTTGAGTATGCATATCCACCTGCTTCATTAGCTGCGAAATATCTGATATAAGCACCATCATAGTACTGTGTAAGAGCTTCACCATTGTAGGGAACCCAGTCACCACCTACAACCTTGATTTCCCAACCTTCTGTGTAAGGATTGCCCAAAACTTCAATTTCACCAAAAACATCATAAGTAATAATTGAATCCGGGCAGAATCTGTGTTCAACAGGGATCTCTGTAACAATTTCGGGTATAGCAGCAGCTGAAGCTGAGCAGATAAATGCAGTTACAAAAATGCACGCAGTCATAACGATAGCAAGAATTTTCTTTTTCATAGTATATAAAGCATTCCTTTCAACACTATTTTTTACTATATTACCACCATTTGACTAAAATTGCAAGTGGTTTACAGAAAAACAATCCAACAAATTTGAATAAATTACGTGCAACAACATTCTTTCCTATTTAAAGAGTTTGTGTACACAGATTTTTTTGTTCAAACAGTCTCGACGCGTACAAAGATACGCAAGTTCTGGCAACTAAAACGTAAAAGGTGTACAATGACCTTTAAATCCACCAAGCGTCGGTAAGTCCTTCTTTGATAAGGCACTTTTTAAGAAGTTCAACAGCCTTTTCAAGGCCTTCGTTCTGACACATAAGTGAATCCTCGTGCTCGATTGAAATAGCGTAATCATATCCTACCATACGGAGATTGCTGATAACATCGCGCCAATATGACTCACCGTTTCCATAACCAACAGTACGGAAAATCCATGAACGATTGATTTCGTCAGCATAGGATTTTGTGTCAAGAACACCATTGACACCTGTGTTGAGGGCATCAATCTTGGTATCCTTTGCGTGGAAGTGGAATATAGCATCCGCCTTGCCCAAGGCACGGATAACAGCAATGGGATCCATACCCTGCCAAATAAGGTGTGAGAGATCAAGATTTGCACCGATTTCGGGACCCACCGCCTCACGGAGTCTGAGGAGGCTTTCCGTATTGTAAACACAGAAACCGGGATGGAGTTCAAGAGCAATTTTATCAACACCATGTGCCTTGCTGAATTCAACAAACTCTTTCCAATAA
This sequence comes from Acutalibacteraceae bacterium, assembly GCA_045579005.1. GTDB lineage: Bacteria > Bacillota > Clostridia > Oscillospirales > Acutalibacteraceae > DTU089. The sequence continues at coordinate 7,539 of JAZNLJ010000015.1, forward strand.
GGGATAAGCACCTTATTCCATTGATAATCAAGAATTTCACCAAAATCATTGGGCCAGGGGCAGGTTACCCAGTTTGGATATTTTGAATTTTCACAGTCGCCCGGACAACCTGAGAAGGTATTAATTTGATGAACACCGAGCTTTTCAGCAAGCAAAACTGCCTTTCTCATATCATCATCGTAATTTTTTGCAACGTTCTTGTCCGGATGCACGGGGTTACCGTGACAGCTGAGAGCACTGATTTCAACATTATATTTTTTAAGAAGTGCCTTAAAGTCTGCAAGAGCCTTATCATCATTAAGAAGAAGGTCGGGATCTGCATGGGCTTTACCGGGGAAACCTCCACAACCGATTTCTACCATTTCAAGACCAAGGCTTGAAAAATACTTCAATGCTTCTTCAAGTGAAACACTACCTAGTAAATTAGTAAGTACACCAAGTTTCATAATAATAAATCTCCGTTAAAAGTTTTCTTTGAGCCATTTATAGCTTCTTGTTATATCTTCAAGACCTGTGGGAACGGGGTCATCGTTCTCAAGAATAATCCATTCAAGACCGATAGCCTCAACACCCGCTTTTACACTTGCAAGGTCATTTTCACCCTCGCCAAGAGCTGTAGGCTTATGGTCAACACCATCCTTAATGTGAACAAGAGCAATCTTATCCTTGTGCTCAGGCAGATACTCTGCATTATTGATACCCGCACAGAAGCTCCAATATGTATCTACCTCAAGCATACAATAATCGGATATAATATCCATTGCTGTTCTGCCGTCCTTAAGGTCTGTAAACTCTTCTGTATGGTTATGGTAATATGTGTTTATGCCCATTTCCTTTGCCTTGTCATTTGCGGCACCGAGAACAGAACCGGTTTCGTTGGCTTCCTCAAAGGTTGAGTGAGGCGCACCGCCAACACCGATATACTTTGTACCGAGTACCTTAGCAAAAGCAAGGGTTTCTTCCACCTTTTCAGGCTTAAAATCATCAAGACCCATGTGAGAACCTACAACCTCAAGACCTAACTCATCACAGCGAGCCTTAAGATCCTCTGCCGAAAAGCCGTGATAACCCGCAAACTCAACACCGTCAAAGCCGATTTCTTTAACCTTGCCGAGAACGTCTAAAAAGTTTTCCCCATTTTCAACATGGTCACGAACTGAATATAACTGTACTGCGAATTTCATTGTTCTGACTCCTTATTATGTCTTTAATATGTTGTTAAATTTGAATTTAAATTGCTTTAAAACGCCATATTTAGCCGAGTGGTGCTGTATCAAGATACTGCCCCGAGGCTAAAGTGGTGTTATAAACAATTTTAGTCGAAATAAACTGGTTTACCTGTTTTTGCAGATTCATATATTCCTTCAAGAATCTGTGTTACACAGAGAGCCTGACGAGGCAAAACAACGGGATCAAGGTCATTTCTGACAGCATTAATCCAGTTAGCTGCTTCAATCTCTGCAGGTGAGCCATCTGACTTACCCTCGAAGAAAGCTGCTCCACCTTTCTTGAGGTTTGGAATTTCAATGCACTGACGCTGATTCTTGATATAATTAAGGCGAGCCTGGTCATCAAGTGTATCAGCACCGCCCTTGTCACCACAAATCATATATGATGCCTCGTGATAATCTGCAACATTAAGTGCCCAGCTTGATTCGAGGTTGATAACTGCACCGTTCTTCATTTTTATGAAGCCAAAAGCAGAATCCTCAACTGTATATTTCTCAGGATCCCAGGGTCCCCAGGCATTGCCCTGCTCCTCCTGGTCTGCAAGCTTGCGGAAGGTCTGACCAACAACCATTTCGGGTTCATAGTTATTCATAACCCAGAGAGTCATATCAAGAGCATGAGTACCGATATCAATAAGAGGGCCACCACCCTGCTCGTATTCATTAAGGAAAACACCCCAGGTAGGAACAGCGCGACGACGGATAGCCAATGCTTTACCGTAGTAGATTTCACCGAATTCGCCCTTATCTGCACAAGCCTTAACATATAGGTTCTGTGCGGTATTTCTGTTTTGATAACCGATAGTAAGCTTTTTACCTGTTCTCTCAGCAGCTTCACACATCGCCTTTGCTTCAGCATAGGTTTTTGCCATAGGCTTTTCACACATTACGTGCTTACCTGCTTCAAGTGCGTCGATTGAAATGAAGCTATGTGAACGATTAGGAGTACAGACGTGAACAATATCGATTGTATCATCCTTAAGTAACTCCTTGTAATCTTCATAAACCTTTGCGTCGGGAGTGCCGAATTTTTCAGCTGCTTTTTCTGCACGTTCTTTAACGATATCGCAGAAAGCAACCATTTCAACACCCTCAACGGTTTTGAGTGCCGGCATATGCTTACCATTAGCAATACCACCACAACCGATGATACCTATTCTGAGAATTTTTTCCATAAAAAACTTCCTCCTTCTATCCGTATGAATAAACAGATATACATTATATATACCTTTTATTATACTTGTTTTGTCAATTATTTCAACACAAACACCGCTTTATAAACTAACGAAATTATTGCTCGCGATTTAGGTATTTTTTACAAAAAAGAACCCGATGTCATAACGACATCGGGTCTCTGAAAAATCAGTTATAAAAATCATTCAAAAAGCTGCATAATCAAATCGGGAATGAGCTTGATGTAGCTGATAATTAAAGCAAGAACATCTGTGATGAAGTTGCCTGTTGCACCATCAAGTGTACCGAAAATATCTGTGGGAAGATCTGTACCCTCTGTAGGCTTGTCAGTCTCAGTTTTCTTGATACCATATTCGTCAACCTGAGTAACTTCCTGTGTTTCATCATCAACAACATAAGCCCTGTAAACGAGCTTATCACCGTCGATAGTAACATTCGCAAAGCAACCACCCATATCATCTGTAGAGAAGCACTTGTCGGCACAATCCTTGATAGCACCTGTTGTGGGCTGAACGCTGTATGTTTTGCCACCTGCTGTTGAGGGAAGAGCATAAACAGCACCTTCGGGATTAATTGCGAAGGTCACGTCCTGACCATTGTACTTTTCTGTTACGTAAACTGTATTTTCGCAAACCTTATCGCCCGCAACCTGAAGTGTTCTGAAGTACATATGATCGTGACCTGAGAAAACAAAGTCAACACCTGTCTGATCAACGATGTCAATAATCGTTTTTCTCATAGCCATTGTGTCGGGCTTAAGAATATTCTTACCAGCTGAGTAAGGTGCACGGTGGAGAAGGAGAATCTTCCAATGTGCATCAGAATTTGTAAGGTCATTGATTGCCCAGTTTCTCTGAATCTCTGTCATAGTGTACATATCGTTAGCATTGATTACTGTGAAGTGAGCATTACCATAATCATAGGAATAGTATGCACCATTGATACCATTGAAGTTACCCTCACCATAGAGAAGGTTGAACTGTGCGTCAAACCAACCGATGTTGAGCTTTTCAACAATGTTACCGTCATGGTTACCGGCAACGGGAACAAGTGTAAGGCTTGAGTTAGCCTTTGCGAAGGTTTCGCCATAGTCTGCCCACTCTTCAGTTGTGCAATAGTTAACAAAGTCACCGAGGTTAATAGCAAACTCTGCACCGGGAGTGTAATCCATTGCTGCACCCATAACCTTGGAAGCCTTAACATACTCCTCATGATCTCTTGCCTGAACGTCAGCAATAGCGATAAAAGAGAAGTTGTCATCGGCATTATCGGTAACGAACTTACCCATATTGCTCCAGGTGTTGTACTCTGCACTACCTGCACGGTAACGATACTCTGTGCCGGGTTCAAGGCCAGTAACAACTACCTTATGGCAATAGTAACCGTCCCATTCGCTGACTGTACCTGAGAAAGTAACAGCCTTCTGGAAACCTGAAAGCTTATAGTTGCCTGCATCAACAACCTGAATAGTTGTGTCGCAGGGTCTTGAAGTGTACCATGTAAAGCCACGCTGTGTCTGAGAGTCACCATACATTGTACAGTTGAGTCTTGTTGTTTCAAAGCCTGTTGTTGCTTCGGCAGAACTTGTAACACCAACACAAGAGAAAAGCATTACAAGAGCAAGTAATGTTGCCAAAGACTTTTTGAAAGTAATTTTCATAACTGCCTCCATTGAATTCATAACTCGGGCAGCAGATTATACTACCACCCATTTTTATTCCCTATCATTATACACACAAAATCTCAAATTTTCAATACATTTTAAAATAATTATTCACATTTTATTAAAAAAACACGAAAAAAGGAAGGACAGTTTCCTGTCCCTCCTTAACAATCACGTATGTTTATTTTGTTTTGACTTTGTAGCACTTAATCTCAAAGGGATTAATTGTAAAGCTGAGTTTGTTTCCGTCTGCAATATCAACCGCAACGTCCTCACGTTCAAGAAGGTTACACTCTGCAACTGCTGCGATATCTGCAAAGAACTCTGCAGTAACGTCTGTACGAGCACCTGACTTTTCAACGAAACGAATGATATATGCATCCTCATCCTCACACTTTTTGACTGCTTCAAGAGTAACATTTTTACCGTCAACCTTGATGAATGATTTTTCGACGTCGCCTGTTGCACCACCGTTAAGTTCAACAGCAACTGCGGGGTTGTTCATTTCAAGACCTCTTACAAGAGTATCGGCTGTCTTCCAGTTACCTGCATGGGGATAGATTGAATATGTAAAGTAGTGGTCGCCACGGTCTGACTTAGGATCGGGGTTCATGGGAGCCTTAAGAAGAGTGATAATCATTCTCTGCTTGTCAACCTCGTAGCCATACTTACAGTCATTAAGGATTGTAACACCGTAGTTATCCTCACTCATATCGATAAAGTTATGAGCAGAAACCTCGAACTTAGCCTTATCATAAGGATTGTGACGATAGTTTGAACTTTCGATTGTTGCATAAGCAATATCACGAGTAAATTTCTGTGCCTTAACGTCAACATCGAAGCCAACCTTAAGAAGTTTCTCCTGCTCGTTCCAGTTGATGAAGGTATCAAAGTCAATTCTGTCAAGCTCGTTGTAAATGATTACATTCTGCTTAACGAGAGATTTGTTGATATTCTTTTCAATTGAAACTACTGTGAATACGTCACCTGTTGTGATGCCTGTTACCTTACCGGGCTCTGTATCGAACTGACGGTCAACGTAAGTTGCAACGATATCCCAAGCATCATATTTACCGGGAAGGTCCTCATAAAGGCGGAATACGTTACCCTTACCTTCAAGAACCTCTCGGTTATTCTTCTTATCAAAGATAGAAACAAGCTCTGCGCTTTCATCAAGAACAAGTCTGAAGTTGTCGTTTTCAACTGTGTTTCCGATTACTGCTGTTGAAGTTGCTTCCTTGATTTCAGCATCCTTTGCATAGTAAACCTTATAACCAACAGCGGGAAGGTCCTTGGCAACGAATACTAGAACCTTAGTACCGTCAAGCTTTGTATATGCCTGAGTAGCAACCTTATTACCTTCCGCATCATAGATTTCAACATCCTTATAGGGAAGCTCAACCTTCTGTGTTGCAGCTGTGCCGAGTGAGTTAAAGAGTGCGAAGGGTTTACCGTACTTTTCAGTAGAGTCTGCCTTGCCTGCGATGAAGTTAAGAGCCTCTGTTCTTACCTCTTCACCGATAGCAATAATATCGTCATAGATTGCACAAAGGTCACCGAACACTTCTGTGATGTGCGAACCGGGAAGTGAATCGTGGAACTGGTTTGTAAGAATCATCTGCCAGCCTTCGTTAAGCTTAGCAAGAGGATATTCATAGCCATACTGCATCGCAATACTTGCAAACATTTCTGCCTGACGATAGAGATTTTCTGAATATCTGTTAAGCTTTTTAAGAAGAGCCTTTGTTGTGTGAACACCGCGGTGCTCCTCAAGGTAAAGCTCATCCTTCCAGGTGGGAATGTTTGTTTCTGTGGCATTTGCCTTCATACGAGCGAGAGAATCCTCAATTTTGCTTGTCTGTGTCTTGGGAAGACCGGGGAAATTCTTATAACGCTTAACATATTCAAGCATTTCGGTGTCAACACCGCCACCGCCGTCACCCCAGCCGTAGCAATACATTGATTCACCGATAGTTTCTTTATCAGTATATTTCTTCCAGTTAACCTTAAGAGAGTCTGCCTCAACAGTACCAATAAAGTGTGTGGGAGGAACGATCGAGAACACCTTTGAGCCATCGGGACCTTCCCACCAGAAGGTGTTGTACTGCCAGGGGTTGGTATCATTCCAGATACCCATTTTGTGTGTTACAAAGTACTCAACGCCTGCCTTCTTAAGAATCTGAGGCATTGCATAGCCGTTACCGAAAACATCAGGTACCCAGCAGGTTTTGGGAGTGATACCGAATTCTTTTTCAGCAAAGCGCACACCGTGGAGAAGCTGACGAGCAAATGACTCACCTGAAACGAGGTTGCAGTCAGGCTCAACCCACATAGCACCAATATATTCCCAACGACCCTCTTTAATACGAGACTTAACCTGCTCGTAAAGGTCGGGGTACATCTTTGCCATTTCAATATATGTAGGTGCTGTACTCTGTGAGAAAATGAAGTCATCGTACTGCTCCATAAGGCGAAGCATTGTAGCGTGTGTTCTGCCGAGCTTGCGGACATACTCTTTGTAAGCCCACATAAACACGATATCAAGGTGAGAGTTACCTACAAGAGCAAGGTTACCCTCTGACTTGTATGAAGGATTGTTATAAACCTTATCCTTGAGTACCTTCTGTGCCTGGCGAAGACCTGCCTTGAACTCATCACCGTTAAGGTCGAAGTTTACGTATGTGAAAGCCTCTTTAAGTGATGCTCTGATAAGCTCTGCAAGACCTGTATCGTGAACAGGCATAAAGAGTGCATTGAAAACTGCCTTGAAGTCCCAGTAAATTTCCTCAATTTCAGGGTCAACAACACCGATAAATGAGCAGGAAAGTGTTTTGATTGTTGATTCGTTTGAGTGCCATACGTAGTACGACTCAATATCAACATCATAGTGCTCATTACCCTCTGCACAGTTTGTGAGAAGAACAGAGTTTCTGAAGGGGTCAAGACCCTGATAAGGCTTGCCGTTAAGTGACAGAAGTGAGTCACCACCGAAGTACACGTTAAGAGTAACCTTTTTACCCTTAAATCTTTCAGGCATATCAAATGAATTCTTAAAGAATGCGCTCCAACCATTGTTACCCCAACGGTCGCCAACGTCAATTTCCTTCCACTCATCGTAAAGATATTCGTAATCGCCAACGCCTTTATAAATGCATTCTTTCATCTTCCAGGCAGGGATTGACTCAATATCTGTATAAATTCTTTTTTTCAGATTTTTGATTTTGAGTGCCGCAACATCGTCAAAAGAGAAGATACCTCTCTGTTTGCCCTTGGTGGCATCACGCCAATCATCAACATGAGCGTCCATAGCATCAAGTGCTGCTACGGCATCAATGTTTTTAATTTCAGCCAAAACAATCGTCCTTTCTTAAAACGGAAGTGTGCTTTTATCCAAAGCTACATTAACCGATTATATTTCTTGTACAGTATAACATCTTGAGATTACAAAATGCAATATATAATTTAAAATTGTAAATTTAAAATTATAAATGCGTACCGACCTCAGGAAGTGTAAATCAGGGATTTAATAGTCTTAAATCATTAACTTTGGTGCATAGCTTCGTTAAAATGCGAGGGGACCCGTCAGGGTGCCCTCGCATTTATGCCTTGCTCAGCATCCAAATTTAAAAGATTAAGATGCTGTGCAGTTTGAATTCAGATAGTTTTTGTTCAGACGAAATGATAAAAGCATCGTAAGGCTGGTGCACCTACGATGCTTTTTCATAAAGTATTACGGAAAATATCGAATTTAAACCTAATAAATCCCTTATTTACGCTCCATTTGCCGATACACCTTAATATGTACTGTATATTATTTACTGAAATTGTAATTGGGCTTAACCTTTTCGCCTGTTACTGCAGACTCAACAATTGCAAGGCAAACCTCAACTGTCTTTGCACCTTCGTAAACGCTTGTTTCCATTTCCTTGTCAGCAACGATTGTATCTGCAAACACCTGGAATTCCTTAACATAGTTATGATTATTAACGTCAATTTCAATAATCTGAGGCTCTTCGGGAGCAACACCGTTTTCATCAGCAACAAACAACTGCATTGTGGGTGAAGTGTTATCACAGATGATTGTGCCCTTTGTACCATAGATACAGGTTCTCATTGTATAATCACGCTTACAGCCTGTAGAAACGAAAACCTTACCCATAAGCTCTTCATCGAACTTAAGAAGTGCACAGGTAGCATCATCATAAGGCACTGTAGGAAGAAGCTTGTGTGTACCGTATGCAAACACTTCAACGGGATCACCTGCAAGCCAACGGAGAAGGTCAACTGCGTGACAACCGCCACCGATAACACCGTGACGTTCAGGGTCTGCACGCCAGTGCTTGCGTCCGTCTGCATATTTAACGATATTCATATAGTCGTGTGCATACTCGGATTCAACGAAATAAAGCTCACCGATTTCACCTGATTCAATAATCTCTTTTGCTTTTGCGAATGCAGGTGTAAAACGGCAAATCTGACCAACCATAAATTTAGCATCTGTTTTTTCTGTAGCCTGCACCATTGCCTCAATATCCTCACGGTTAAGCGCAAGAGGCTTTTCGCAAAGCACGTGCTTACCTGCTGCAAGGAATTCACAAGCAACCTGTCTGTGAAGCTGGTCGGGAATAGCGATAGATACCATATTTATTTCAGGATTGTTGAGAAGGTCGTGATAATCTGTTGTTCTCTTTTCCTCAGGAATATTGTACTTCTCACCAGACTTTCTTAATACCTCGGGATCAAGGTCACAGATAGCCGCAACCTCCGCACCGTAAGCAAGAGCACCCTCAAGGTGTGCATTACCGAACATAAGACCGATAGCACCGAAAACTAATTTCTTTTCCATTATGAATATCTCCTTGTAAAACATTTGATAGTAATTTTAACATATTGTCCTATCTTTTTCAATACGAAAATTTCTCATTACAAAAACGGTACGGCAACAAAAATGTCACCGCACCATTTTGCCGCTGTTACTTCGAAGTAAACACATTTTTGTTTTCAGGAAATCAATTACCAATAGGTGGCCTTGTGTGCTCCCGATATATATGCATAGCCATGACTTATTAAACCATGATGACCATAAGGAATGGGAGATGCGGTAATTGTAACCTTGTAGGTTACATTTCTCGCAAGAGTAATCTTCACTGAACCATCAGTCATTCTCTTTTCAATTGTTTTCGGCTTAGAGCCACTCCAGGAAGTGGGAACACACTTTATGTAATAAGTGATATATCTTGATTTTGTCTTGGTTCTTCTGATATTACTGTAGTATTTTTCTTTTACCTGTTTTATGGTTATGCTCTCAGCACCGGGTTTCCACCAATTAGCTTTTGTGGAAACTGTATAAGAGCTGCTTGTTGCCGCGGAAGCTGTCACATTTGTTACAGATACTGCACCAAACATTGTGATAAGCGAAAACATCACACATAAAACTTTCTGCAAAAAATTATTTTTAGCAATTGTCATTTTCAAAAACTCCTTATAAATTTATATTTTGTGTTTACCCCTCCTCGAAGTATTTTTATTATACAACTTGTTGTTAAATCTGTCAATATGTAAAATCGATTTTTTCAAAAAATTTTTTCTAAAAGGCTGTTTTCACAGTTTTTGACTTGCTATATTCCATATCACCATTGTATAATGAAACCAATAATTTTGTATGAGGATGTGACATTGTGAAATACATCAGCAAAAAAGAAAAACTCGCCTTCTATTCGGGTCTTACGGGTCAGAATATCGTTTATTCATTTATCGGTGGTGCATTTTTCACCTACTTTATGACCGATATTGCCCTCTTTGATGCGGCAGTTGTTACCGTGCTGGGTCTTATAATGAAGGTGTGGGACGGCATCAACGACCCTATTATCGGCTCAATGGTTGACAAGCACGTTTTCAAATCAGGCGAAAAACTTCGCCCCTTCTTAAGGTACACTCCCTTGCCTGTGGGCATTTTCACGGTTCTCATTTTTCTCGTTTTCTCTACAAGCGAGAATATGCTGTGGTTGCGTATCGCATATTTCGTAATTATGTACATCTGTTGGGATATTGC
>JAZNLJ010000016.1:0-3194 GCA_045579005.1 Acutalibacteraceae bacterium
CGGAATTGACAGAAGCCTTGTGGGTAAAAAGTGGGTGTCATATGGTGATAGTATCACTTGGGGTTCAAAGCTGGAAAGCGGTGAAAAGCATTGGCAGGACTATATTATTGAAAGATACAATATAAGCCAACATACGAATAGTGGTATAGGCTCTACATCTATAGCCTACAGAGAAAATGAAACCTACCCCTCTATGTGTACTGATAGCAGATTAAATAGCTTGATAGCAGAAAATCCTGACATTGTTACCATTCTTGGTGGTGCAAATGATTTAAGCTACGATATTCCAATAGGCACAGATGAAGATATCGCTAATAAAAATAAATCTACATTCAAGGGTGCATATGCCTATATCATAGATAAGATTTTGACTGCAAAGCCTGATACTGTTATTGTTCTTATGGGTATGTACCTATGTGCTCAAGCGTATTATACAGGTGCAAAAACTCATACTTTAAAGGAGTATGCACAGGCAACGAAAGAAATAGCGGAACATTTTGGTCTTCCCTTCGTTGACCTTAACGAGTGCGGTTTTAATGCCTATAATTTCAGCAAAACAAACACTTTCTTTACAGCAGACGGCATTCATCCTAATGCAGAGGGTGTTAAACGAATTGCAATGGTTGTAAGCAAGTGGTTTGATACCTTCAAGGGTAGTGTTTTTTGAGGCGGTGATTATATGACACTAAAAGAAGAAAAGCTCAGGGTTCTCTCTCTTATTGAAGAGCTGAATCCTGAGAACGAAAATCTAACTGATGACCCGGATATCTCGGCTAAAATAAATTATGTTATAAATCAGGTGATGTTCAAACTTGCGAGGTTTAAGAAAATACCACGCTATGTTGAACTGGAGGTATCTGATGGCGACACAATAGACTTTGAGGATATCGAAAAAAAATGTGGTAACGCTGTGTATCAGATTGATATAGTGCGTGGTGTTGATTGTATAATGAGGGCACAGGGTACCGTTATCAAGGTGCTTGAAAGTGGCACGGCAGAAATAGATTGCTTCGTATATCCCGAAGAAATAACCGATAAGACAAAAGATAACGCCTATGAATTTGAGCTGAGCCCTGATGTTCTTGAAATTATGGCTTATGGTGTTGCAGCTGACCTGCTTAAGAGTGACGAATCAGCGAATTTCGGGCAGGTATATGCCCAGGAATTTGAAAAAGAGCTTCAGAGGCTTGATTCTCGCTATGCAATGCCGAGTATTACTATTGAGGGTGGTGTAGATATCTGATGAGTACCAACAAAGTTACAAGAATATACAGTGGCTTTCGTGGGGTTGATTTTCGCGGTGAGGAAATCAACCTTTCCCGAAGCCCTGACAGCCTTAATATGTGGAAGGATTATAAAGAGATTGACAGTATAAGAACAAGACCGGGATTGAAAAAAGAGAGTTCTCCCGGTTCGAGCAACGTGCACGGAATATATTTTTATACCGATACACAAAACGAAGAGCCTGAGGAAAGGCTTTTACTGCATTGTGGCAGTTCAATTCTTGAAAAAGTAAACGGTACGTGGTTACCGAAAACACATAACAATAGTACAAATTATTTTGACGATAAATTTGTTGTGAATAACGCTAAGGGCAACGCTTTTATATACGATAGCAAGTGGTATTTTAAAGACGGATTGAAATATTACGTGTATGACGGGAAAGTAATGAAAGAGGTTGAAGGCTATATTCCTACAACCACTATAGGAAAATCACCTGCAGGCGGCGGCAAAAAGCTTGAAGATGTGAACCTTCTTACAGGAAAGAGAATAAATACATTCCGCAGCGATGGAAGCACTGATTATTATCTCGATGCACAGGATATTGATAGCGTTGATGAGATAATAGTAAATGGAAATCCTGTCGCGTCGGATGAATACACCGTTGATACAGATGCAGGTATAGTAAAATTCAAAACAGGAATTACCGAAAGCTCCGGTACAGACGGACAGGATAATGTCTCTATCGAATTTACGAAAAAGACAGACGGAGACAGAGAAAAAATTGACGAATGCACCTTGTTAGAAGTATTTGATAACAGGGTGTTTTTTAGTGGTAATCCTAAGTATCCGAATTACGTGTGGCATAGTAGCCTTGATAAACCTGCCTATTGTAGCGATTTAGACTATTATATAGAGGGTTTAGATACATCAAAGGTTACGGGTCTTGTGGCAGGTAACAACGCTCTGTGGGTGCTTAAAGAGCCTTCACAGTCAAATACATCTATTTATTATCACACACCAACTATTGATGGTGAATATGGAAAGGTTTATCCGAACATACATTCAAATATTTCTCTCGGTTGTGTAGGCGGTTCCGTCAATTTTAATGATGATATCGTTTTCTTCAGCCAAAGAGGAATGGAAGGTGTGCACGGTGACATTACCACCGAACAGGCGGTAGCGCACAGAAGCTCATTAGTAGACCGGAAATTGCGTGCGGAAGCAGATTACAAGAATATGGTCCTTGTTGAGTGGGAAGGTTACTTAGTTTGTTTCATTGGTAACAAGGTGTATCTTGCTGATAGCAGAGCAACATTCACAAACGAAAACCATTTTGAATACGAGTGGTTTTATTGGGAGTTGGAGCACAATGTTACATGCGCAACTGTTTACAAGGGCGATTTATATATCGGCACAGATACAGGCGGTATATACACTCTTACAGACCACAATAAAGCAGTTGAAAGCTATTGGATAACTCCAAAGGATAAGTTTAAATATCCTCAGCGTATGAAAACCACAAATAAACGTGGTTGTGTTGTAGAAGCTACAGGGGATGTAACCGTATATGCAAAAACCGAAAAGCACGAAGGCTTCACAGATGGCGCGGATGATACCGATAACACATTGATAAAATCCTATAAAGATATAGGAGATTATGCTGTAAGCAGAATTAAGCGCAAGAAATTCAAAGATATTCAGTTAAAATTTCATTCGAATACGCGGTTTTCGTTAGAATCGGTATCATTGGAGTGTTATATTGGCGGATATATTAAAAGATAAGGAGGCCTGATAGTAGTGGGAAATAACGGAACAGCATACGATGATGTAAGGCTTACGGAAATCGAAGCTGAAAAGCAGCAAATGCTAACCGAAACCGAAAATACATATAACGATATGATAGAAGGTTCCGGTGAATTTTATCAGGAGCAAAAAAATGCTTCGAATGATTGGGCGGAAAAGCAAACAGA
>JAZNLJ010000017.1:0-9995 GCA_045579005.1 Acutalibacteraceae bacterium
CATTGCGGTTATCCTTAAGGCAGTAAGCAAATTAGTTGAATGTATCAAAGGGTTAAGAATCGGCAAAATCATAGCAACTGACCTTATATCATTTGTGGCGACAGTATGCGTGGGTATTGTGCTTATGGTGCACCCAAAGCCCTTACTATCCATATTTCCTGTGATTGTAGGAATATGCACACTCATTTACGGTATAGTCTCCTTTTTCACAAAGGGCAGAGGGTCGCTTCTTGGGAAAATCACATCTGTGATTACAATCATATTGGCAATTGTGGTTATAAACTCACCTATGATATTAGCCGAGGCAGCAACAACTGTTTCAGGCATTGCACTATTTGTAATCGGTTTGTTTATGGTAGCATCCAAGTTCTATGCACAGAAAAAGTTAAAAGAGTGGGATATTGAAATCACCACCCCTGACGACGGATATAAGGAAGTCGAGTTCAGGGATGTGGATGAATAATTATAAATTCAAAATTACAGAACTATGTTGCAATTAAAATGCAAAACGCAAAGTGTCGGGGAAGCTTTGCTTCCGAACATTATAATGCTGTCGCAAAACTAAAATAGAATAAAAAAGTTGTTGTGTGTCCTACCTCTCTGGTTTAAGAGAGGGGGACCACCTTTTTATTAATCTGTTGTTTAATTTTCAAGCGTGTGATTACTTTTGTATAAAAACAAGGCTTGTCGGGTGGTGGAGAGTTCCCGATGTGTCAGCATCGTGGAAACGAGGTTTCCATTGGATGATAAATTGAACTAAACGATATCGCACTTTGCGGAGTGTAATGCTGTTGTTTCATATTTCATTTGCAACAAGCATTCAGTGTATTACCGTTGAATCTCACGATTCAAAACGCTTCGCGTTGGAACTCTCCACCGCCCGTCAGACTTTATATATAACATTAAATTTTCACTCGTTTGCTACTTTTCTTATTATGAAATAAATCCAAGGCGGTCCCCCTCTCTTAAACCAGAGAGGTAGACCGCCAACTACTCAATTGTTTCATATTTAGTTTTTAAAGCTATCCGCTATTTGCTAACCGCTATATTATAACTTTGACAAATCCAATTTATCATACTGTGTAATAAACTCTTTAAAGAATGACATCATCTGCTCCACTCCGCCCTCTTTGTTGCTTTCACAGTTGAGGACGAGAATTGGCTCGTGGACACTCATTCTCAAGAGTTGCCAGCCGTCGCCGTTACACGCGTCAAAGCTGATTCGCACACCCTCGTGATTTACAGGTGCAACTGTGAGTCCGTCGGTTTTCTCGGCAAGGGCTTTAAAATCGTTGATAACACTCATTCCATAATCTCGAAAATCCTTGAGTTTTATTGTGAAGCGTGTTTCTCTTTCTTCAAGAGGGATTTTAAGACTTTCAATAACAGAACCGATTGTTTTACCCTCTTTCTTAAGTGAAGCGGCTTCGATAATAATTCGAGTGATAAGATAAGCACCGTCATCAAGGTAATAATTCTCCTTGAATGCAGCGTGGCCTGAGGTTTCAATAGCAAGGGGTGCCCATCTGCCGTCCTCTGCCTCAATACGGATAGCCTCGTCAATTACGTTTTTGTATCCACGCTTGAAACGGTGATGAATACCACCGAGTATACTTTCAATAAACTCGTTAAGTCCGTCTGATGTTACGCTGTCAGTAACGATAACACCGCCTGTTTTCTCTTTAAGGGCAATAAATGCAGCAAGAGCTACAAGCTTGTTTCTGTTGATTTCTGCTGCTGTTTCGTCAACGCAAGCAGCTCTGTCACAGTCTGTGTCAAAGATAACGCCCAAATCCGCCCCCGACTCACGTACTGCCTCGCAGATGCTCTGCATAGCGACCTTGTTTTCGGGGTTAGGGATGTGATTGGGGAATGTGCCGTCGGGGTCAAGATAACGGCTACCTTCAACATCAGCACCTAGAATTGCCAGCACGTTATAAGCATAAAATGCACCCACGCCATTACCTGCATCCACAACTATTTTAAGACCCTGAAGAGGCTTGTCATAATTCTCTGCATTAACGCCTTTTTTAATCATATCGCAGAGGTCAGCGCAATATTTCGCCATATTATCGAGTGGCTCTGCTTTAGCCGAAACTAAGTTTGCAGTATAGGGATTTTCTTGTGCATACTTAAGAATAGCTTTGATATCATCACCCGAAAAACCGCCCTGACGGGTGAAGAATTTAAGTCCGTTCATCTCCATAGGCAAGTGACTTGCGGTAATTTCAACAGATGCATCCATATTGAAATTTATGATTGACATAAACATTGAGGGAGTTGAGGAAAGACCGCAAGAATAAGTTTTTACACCGAGGCTCAGTAAAGTTCGGCAAACCCCATCCGCAATACGGGGTGATGACACGCGTGAGTCATAACCTACTGCAATTTTCAAGTCAGTTTTATTCAGTTTATTCTTAAGAAAAACAACAAATGAATTTACAATACTTTCAATACGGCTGTCGGTAAGGTCTATTGCCTTGCCGTCCTTTTCTATTGCAGTACCGCGGATATCAGTTCCACTTTTAAGATACATTAAATCGTCCATCAATATTCTCTCCTTATAACATAGTAGATACGCTCCGTGTCCTCACAAGGGGCATTATCGGTCAGCTCAGCAAGGCGTTCAATGACCCTGAAGCCCGCGTTTTCGACAGCTTGAGTAATTTCTTCATCAGTGAATGCAATTTCATTGAAATTCTCATTGAAACGCTCATACAATTCACCGTCTTTACAGAAAAAATCAAGATTTATATTTACCGTATTATCCTGCAGCAAGTGATTCTGCCACACACAGAAAACATTTTTCTCGTCATAGATGAAGGTATTGTTACCCAAAACTATCTGATGCTTATAAATGGTGTTCACATCAAACACCATTATACCGCCATCGTCAACGAAATTCTTCAGCACTTCAAAGGTCTGTGCCATCGCTTCATAATGGGGCAAATGATTGATACTGTCAAGAGCACACACAACAGACCTCACCGTGCCGTAAAGGTCAGTTTCCTCCATGCGTTGACAAAGAAACATTATGCTCTGACCGTTGTCATATGCCTTGCTTTGTGCCTCCATAAGCATATCGGGTGAGGCATCGGTGGCAATAACCTCATAGCCCATTTTTGAAAATTCTACAGCCATTGATCCCGTGCCACAGGCAAGGTCAAGCAGAAGACCGTCATTTATTCCGTAACGCTTCAGGATACCCTGCACGTACTCTGCGCGCTTTTTATAATCCACGTTAAAGGTCAATTCATCATAAACACTTGCGAAAGAATTATATGACATAACACACCACCTATTGAAATATATATTATTTTACCACAGACAGGCATAGTAAACAATAAGGGATTGATAGTTGTTTTGCTAAAAACATCGGCTACAAATTTGTAAATATTGCACACTACAAAGGTTTCAATATATATGTTAATATATTGTTAATAAATTTATTTATGGGGGTAATTTTCATGAAGAAATTACTGTCAGTTCTTTTATCAATCACATTGCTCGTTGTCGGTCTTGTACCTTGCTTTGCGGCAGACGACAGCTGCACCTGCGGTGAGGCACCCATCATTTATGTTGCCGCTCTGGGTAGTGGCTACGTTTACCTTGATGCAGGCACAGAAAACGAGCGCACACTTTTCCGTCCCGATATCGGAGACATCCTTTCCGACTTTGCTCCCCTTGTTCCTGCGGCAGGTGAGCTTATCTCAAACAAGGATTACGATGCCTTCGGTGATGTGCTTATCAGCTGTGTGAACGCTTCCTTCGGTATGCTGGCACTTGACGGTAACGGCTACTCACACCCACGCGTTACATCTGAGGAGTTCCACCCTGATGATACACCACACAGCCTTGACCACAACTACTACTTCGGTTACGACTTCCGTCTTGACCCTGTTGAAAATGCACGCAAGCTCCGTGTTTTCGTTGAGGAGGTTAAAGAACTTACCAAGCACGACACAGTCCGCTTCCGCGCATCATCAATGGGCGGTGTTGTAACAATGTCATACCTTCGTCTTTACGGCTCAAGTGACATCGAAACAATCATATTCCAATGCTGTCCCTTACAGGGCACTGCGGTTGCAGGCGAGCTTTACAACGGCAAGGTTGAAATCAACAAGGACGCACTTGTAAATTATGCTAAGGATGCACTACCATCAATGGATGGTGCGGTTATACCCGGCATTCTTTATTCACTCGTTGAAATGCTTGATGCAGGCGGTGTATGGCTTGGTCTTGTTGACATTGCCGATAAGCTTGTATATAACCTTAAGGACAGAGTTTTCGACGAGGCGCTTATCCCCATCTTCGGCAATATGGCAGGTATATGGAGTTTTGTTCCTCACGAATATTATGAGAGTGCAAAGGAATTTATGAAGCTTGATCCCGTTGAGCAGGCCGGTGTTATCGAAAAGATTGACTACTACCACTACGAGGTTCAACAGAAAGCAGACGAGCTACTTTTGGGTGCTCAGGCTGAGGGTACAACAATTTACATTGTTGCAGGCTATAACATCCAGCGTACACCCCTTGTTACCGCTTACAGAAACACATCTGACGGTACCGTTGACACAACCTACGCTTCAGCAGGTGCTACTTGTTCTTTAATTGATGAGCAATTACCCGAGGATTACGTTCAGGCAAAGTTCAAGGGTGAAGTAAATTACATTTCACCCGACAGAAGAATTGATGCTTCAACCTGCATTCTCCCGGAGTGCACCTGGTTCATTAAGGATATGCTTCACAGTACAACTCACGACGGACACGGAGAGATGTACAAGGTGATGTTCAGTAGTGACCATCAGATGACTGTTCACGAGGATTCAAGATATCCTCAGTTTATGCAGAATGACATTGTAAATCAGACTTTCTCAAGAGTTGCACGTGAGGGCACTCCCTTACAGGAAGCCGCCAAGGCAGCATCCCAACAAACAAGTTTCTTGAATATAACAAAATTATTAATTGAATTCTTCAAGAGTTTCTGGGATTTTATGATGAATTAACCAAAAAAATCAGGATGCAAAACGCATCCTGATTTTTTTGGTTATACTATTAGCGGAGTGATTATATGATTGCAATTATTACCGCTATTGTTTCAGGTGCACTTATGAGTATTCAGGGTGTTTTCAATGAGGGTATTACAAAACAGACCTCGGTATGGCTTTCTGCCTCATTTGTGCAATTGACCGCATTTTTATTCTGTCTTTGCGCCTGGTTTTTTACAGGGCGTGAAAGCTCTGTGGGCGCACTTTTCAGAGTAGATAACAAATATATGCTGTTGGGCGGTATTATTGGCGCCCTCATTACCTACACCGTTATAAAAAGCATGTCGGGGTTAGGTCCTGCACAAGCAGTTATGATTATTGTTACATCTCAGCTCCTTGTAGCTTACCTTATAGAATTATTCGGCCTATTTGGCGTTGACAAAGCAGATTTCCAATGGCGCAAGCTCATTGGTGTTGCCGTTGCAATCTGCGGAATATTGCTTTTCAAATGGGAAAAATAAAAAACTTTCGGAGTCATATTGATTCCGAAAGTTTTCTTTTTATTAAAGCATATCCAAAGTCAATTCGTAAGCGGGCAAAAACTCTTCAACAAAAACATCTGCCTCAGGGATATTTGCTTCGCATATTCTTTTACGTGTTGCTGCCTCTGCCTCACGGAATTCAGTGTTACCCGCCTTACGCTCCTCAATACATTTGATGAGTGCACTGAGCTTGTCCGCAACCTTTACAATTGGCTGTAAATCCTCGTCGCCCTCACCTGTGAGCAAGGGTGCAAAGGCATCATGCAAATCCTCGGGAAGCTTTGCAAGGAGCTTTGCATTGGCTGAGTCCTCAACCGCCTTGAAAGCACACAAAATATCATCATTCTGATACTTCACGGGGGTAGGCATATCACCTGTTATAATCTCATGGGCATCGTGGTAAAGACCCAAAACTGCCGCACGGTCGGGGTTGTAGCTTTTACCAAAGCGTTTGTTGCCGATAACTGCCAGCGCGTGGGCAATAACCGCCACTTCTTTAGAATGACTGTCAAGACTTTCACTCTCGGTGTTACGCATAAGCGCCCATCGGTCGATGTATTTCATACGCGATACCATCGCAAAAAAACTGTAATTCATAGTTCCTCTTTCAACGGTATCTGTATGATACCGCATTAAAACTTAATTTTAAATGTTTTGATTTCAAATGGCTTAAAGGTAGCCTTTATTGTGTTACCTTCAAATAAAACATCCTCATCCTGCTCCTCCATAAGGTTACATTCCGTTGCACTCTTAATGGGTGTGTTGAACGTAAGTGTGGCAGGTGTTTTTGTGTTCCAGGTTTCGTAGGCACGGACAATGAGTGAATCGCTGTCCTCAGCAACCTTAACTGTTTCGATAACAATATTTGACTTATCTGCACTCACAAGTGAATATTCACAAGGAAGTGAACCGCCCTGTGACTCGCAAACGACCGCCTTAAGAGGGAAGTTTACGTTGAAGCCCTCCAGAACAACATCACTGTCACAAGCCTTTCCGCTGTGGGGATAAATTGAGAACGTGAATGAATGATGCTCTCTGTCCTGAATTGTATTGGGCTCTGTTGCACAACGGAAAAGAGTCGGGCGTATATGACCGTCCTTTGCATCGCAACCGTATTTACAATCGTTAAGAATTGACAGACCAAAGCCGTTGTCAGAAAGGTCAACCCATTTATGCATTGATTCCTCAAACTGTGCAAACTCCCAGGTGGTGTTTGTGGTAGTTGAACGCTCGATGTTACCGAACTGAATGTCAAATGTAGCCTTAACTGTGTTAACGTCTACCGGATAATCAGCCTTAAGAACAACGTGATCCTCGTGCCAGTCAGATTCATAATCAACGTCAATTCTCTGTAAATCGTTATAAACCTTGTAATACTCGGTAAGGGTTGAATTACGGAAGGTTCTGTCAATCTTGTAAACGGCACGCACCGCGCCCTTTTCGATAAGCTCTGCAGATTCAAAATCAAACTTCCATGAAACCTCTTCATAGTAGCACTTGATATCCCATGCCTCATATTTGTGAGGTCTGTCCTGGAATGCGATAATCTCACCTAGGGTACAACCCTCGGGAGCAACACTTCTGCCACTCTCCTTATGAATGAGACTGCTGATATTACCGTTTTCGTTAAATTCTATTTTGAAGAAGGGGGTTTCGGCACCGTTCAGAGTAGCCTGAACCTCATCGAATACAGAGGGTGCACAAGGTCTTACCTCGATTGAAGTATAACCCTTTGAGGGTACACTTGCTGTGAAAACAATTTTGCCGTCGAAAGTATTCTGATAGGGAATCTCTCTGCCTTCTTTATCAAAAAGTGCAAATTCACCCTCGAGACCTTCAACCTCACAGATGTCATATCTGTCAAAGCCTGTTGAATTGAAAATAACAATACTCTTTTTATCAAGTGAAATCTTGCTTGTAATAGCTTTCTCGGCATCGGCAATCATTTCATTACCGTTCTTAAGGACTTTCTCATAATCCTCTTTGCTATCCTCATAAACCTGCATAATGGATGAGCCGGGAAGAATATCGTGGAACTGATTAAGAAGAATAAGCTTCCAGTTTTCAAGAAGTCGACCCTTCGGATAAGCAAAGCCCGTTTCCTTATTAGCAATAGCAGAGAGAGTTTCGATGTCATGGTACATACACTCACTCTTGCGGTTGTACTTCTTATTGCGCGCCTGACTTGTAAGTGTACCACGGTGATATTCAAGATACAATTCACCGCACCATGTAGGCAATCGTTTGTTGCCTGAAACCTGCTCATCAAGATGTTTGAAGAAATCTAGTGACCTTGTCTGCTTAACAACGGGACAGCCCTGAATACCTTTGCTCATACGCTTGCCGTATTCAAGCATTTCACGGGTAGGACCACCGCCACCGTCACCAAAGCCGTATGACATAAGATAATCCTTGCCAAGGTCCTTCTGGGAATATCTCTTATAACCGCCGATTACATAAAGGGGTCTGAGCTTTGAGTTATAAGTGGTCTGCCACTCACGTCTCTCGTCGGCAGTTGCGTGACAGGAGGTCGGGAAGTGCGAAAGCACCTCCGTTCCGTCAATACCTCTCCATTTGAATGTATCGTAAGGGAATTTGTTAAACTCACTCCAACCGATTTTGGTCGTCATAAAGTAGTCCATACCGCTCTTTTTGATAAGCTGAGGAATAGCGGCAGAGTAGCCGAAAACGTCAGGCAACCACATAATCTTGTTGTCGACACCGAATTCATCACGGAAGAAGCGTTTACCCACCATAAACTGTCTTACAAGGGCTTCACCGGAGGCAACATTTGTATCAGCCTCAACCCACATACTTCCTTCGGGCTCCCATTTGCCCTCTTTTACCATCTTTTTGATACCCTCATATACCTCGGGGTAATCCTGCTTTACATACTCGTAAAGCTGAGCCTGCGAGGACATAAATCTGTACTCGGGGTATTCCTCCATAAGCTTTAAGACAGTTGCGAATGAACGACCTGCCTTGTCGCGGGACTGACGGATTCGCCACAGCCAGGCAACGTCAATATGGGTATGACCTACTGCCCAACAAGTAGCTTCTTCAAACTTGCCGTAAAGGTTTTCATCAAGATATTTTGATGCCGCAATTGCAGATTCGTGGAATACTGCGCGATCATTTGTATCAATATTAAGAATATTGCAAGCCTCGTTAAGTGCCTTAAGGATGTTTACACGAGCATCACTGTCCTCACCGTGGTATTTTGCAACCTTAAGGGGTGTGAGGATATCGAAATAAATGCCGTAAGCAATGTCATCAAACACCTGGAGCTGAGCACTCATCTGAATCTGACCGCGGTAATCGTGGTAGTCAGCATAAGCGTTTATATAAATTTCAAGCTCCTCGCCGCCCTCTGCACAAGGGGTAACTGTAAGGAACTGGTGGTTACTGTCACCGCCCTGAACAAGCTCACCGTTTATGTAAACAATAAACTGTGGATTAGTGCCGTGATTCCACTCACCGTAATATGGCTTAAGGTTATAAATAACGTGCTGACCCTTGAAGCTTTCGGGAATTTTAACAGTCTGCTTAAACCAGCAGTAGCACTCCTTATAACCCCAGAAATCGGAGGCAGCTTTAAAAGGTATCCATTCGCCTTCATTCCTCTGTTCGAATGTGTACTGACCATCGCGGTAGTAAAAATCACCTGTATCAACACTGTCAGCAATAACAAACTTGCGGTAAAGATCCTTTACGATCTGATTAACACGCCAATTTGTCATATATCTTTCACTATTCTTATCGTGAAAGTCAATTTCAAAATGTGCCATAATACACCTCGCATAATAAACGCCCCAAATGGGTTAATTGCAACAATTTTATCACATAATATGGCACATTACAATAATTTGCCTCTAAAAAAAAGTCATAAATCGTCACAATTTATAGTTGACTTTATATAGAATAAAAAGTAAAATATAAGGAAATAGAAAAATAGAGGAGAGATAGTTATGGCTCATTATTGCACAGAACCATCAAGAACATTCAGCGAATATTTACTCATCCCCGGTTACACAGGTCCCGATTGCATTCCTAACAATGTTGACCTGAGCACACCTCTCTGCAAATATAAAAAGGGTGAGGAAGAATCACCCATCACACTTAACATTCCTATGGTTTCTGCTATTATGCAGTCCGTTTCAAACGATACACTTGCTATTGCCCTTGCCAAGGAAGGCGGTATGTCATTCATCTTCGGCTCACAGTCAATCGAAGACGAGGCAGCAATGGTAGCACGCGTTAAGAATTATAAGGCAGGCTTTGTTCTCAGCGACTCAAACCTTTGCCCCGACAGCACACTCGGCGACGTTGTAAACCTTTACGACACTCTCGGCCACTCAACAATGGCTGTTACAGATGACGGCACAGCAAACGGCACGCTCCTCGGTGTGGTTACATCACGTGATTACAGAATCAGCCGTATGCCCCTTGACCTCAAGGTTACAGA
>JAZNLJ010000018.1:0-5565 GCA_045579005.1 Acutalibacteraceae bacterium
TTGGTCACGGATGATATACCTGCGGTATGATATCCACTTGTGTGGATGATATACGCTTCGCGTATGAAAGAACGGATATTATTTCATATTTCCACACCCCTTTTTCGTTATTCTTAACTGTTTTGCGACCATTTATTTTGGCAATATTCACATTGTATGTAAAATTGATTTATGGTATTATTAGTTATATATAATTTTATGGAGTATTTACAATGCCGGAGACCCTGAAATGCACTCCGATTTTTGAGTGCAAAACCAAAAGACAAAACCCGAATTACGGCAAAAGCATTATCGCTTTTCCCCAAGATTACACGGTACTTGACCTTGAAACAACAGGGCTTAACCCTGCCGCTGACCTGATAATTGAATTTGCCGCTGTCAAGGTGCGAGGCGGTAAGGTGGTTGACACCTTCCAGAGCCTTTGTGACCCCGGATTTCCCATCCCGCCGCAGATTGAGATGATTACGGGCATCACAACTGAAATGGTGCGAAATGCACCTAATCCACGCTCTGTACTGCCCGATTTTCTTGACTTTGTAGGTGATGACTTTATCGTAGGTCATAACGTTCTGTTTGACGTTCGGTTTATTTCTGCATCGGCAGGCACTTTCATCAACCCTTACATAGACACAATGAAGATTTTCCGCAAGCTTCACCCCACTCTTGCACATCACAGGCTATGTGATATGGTTGACTATTACGGTAAAAATAACGAAAGCGCTCACCGAGCTCTTTCCGACTGCCTTGCCACAAACGATTGCCTGTGTTCTATGTCCGATGAAGTAACAAAAAACTTCGGCTCAGCCGAAGCATTTATAAAAACATTAAAATAAAACTCTTACGAGGTGTTAATATGAAATTTCCACAGTTCCACAAAAGCCTTGAAACCCTTCACTACGGCACAGAAAAGCCCCGTGCATATTTCATCCCCTACGATGATTTGCAGGATGCTCTGTCAGGTGACCGTAACTCATCTTATTACCTGACGAATCTGTGCGGCGAATGGAGCTTCAGGTTTTACAGTTCATTTGAAGATATTGACGAAAGTCTTTATGCTGAGGACTACAACCCCGCTGATTTACCCAAGGTGACAGTGCCCGGTTGTATTCAGCTTTATAAGAATGCAGGTGTTACAGATGTACCCTTGTATTCTAACCTTATGTACCCCTTCTCGGTTGACCCGCCTCACGTTCCCGAGGACAATCCCTGTGCATTTCATATCAGAGATTTTGAGGTCAGCAAAGAAATGCTTGAACGAGACAATATTATCACCTTTGAGGGTGTTTCATCCTGTTTCTATCTGTGGGTAAACGGTCAGTTTGCAGGCTACAGTCAGGTGAGCCATTGCACAAGCGAATTTGATATTTCAAAACATCTAAAAGAGGGTAAAAACCGTCTTTGTGTGCTTGTTGTGAAATGGTGCGACGGCTCCTACCTTGAGGACCAGGACTATTTCCGTCTTTCGGGCATTTTCAGGGAGGTTTACATCCTTTCGCGCAGCAAAACTCGTCTTCAGGACGTACAAATCAAGCAGAAATTCAATGACGATTATTCACTTTGCACACTTGACATTAACTGCACACTTAAGGGCAACACTGAGATTTATTATGGTGTTGTTGCGCCTGACGGATCTGTTATCAAACAGGGCGAGAGCAACACAAATAACTTCACAATTGATATTGAAAAGCCTCTTATGTGGAATGATGAAAAGCCTTACGTTTACACAGTTTTCATCACGGTTGAGGATGAAATCACCCCCTTCCAGACAGCTCTTCGTAAGATTGAAATCAAGGACAAAAAGCTCCTTATCAACGGCAAAGCACTCAAGCTCCGCGGTATAAACCGTCACGATTCATCACCCGACACAGGTTATGCAGTTGACCTTGACCACATGAAACGAGACCTTCTTATGATGAAGCGCGCAAACGTTAACGCTATCCGCACATCACACTATCCCAACGATCCCCGCTTCTACGATTTAGCCGAGGCTCTCGGTATGTACTTCATAGACGAGGCAGATATAGAAACCCACGGTATGGGCTTTAATACAGATGCTGATTGGGATTGGACGCGCTGGTCAATGCTTTCAACTATCCCTGAGTGGAAAGAGGCTTACGTTGACCGTGCTGCACGTCTTTATGAGCGTGACAAAAACCACGGCTCAATTATTATGTGGAGTCTTGGTAACGAAAGCGGTTGCGGTGTAAACCACCGTGCAATGCGCGAATATATCAAATCACGCGACCCCGAAGCACTTGTACACTATGAAAATGCTCACCTTGAATTCAAGGCAGTACCCGAAGGAGAATGCTTTGCAGATATTTCTGACGTTGAAAGCCGTATGTACCCCTCTTATCAATATACAATTGACTACCTAAACAACCCCGAATATAACAAGCCTTTCTATATGTGCGAATACGTTTGCTCAATGACAACAGGTGACGTTTATGACTTTTGGGAATTGGTTGACAAATACGACAACTTCTGCGGTGGCTGTATATGGGAGTGGTGTGACCACGCTATAAATGTGCCCGACGAAAACGGAAATCCCCGTTACTACTACGGCGGTGATTTCGGTGACTTCCCCAACAACTCAATCTGTTGCATTGATGGTCTTGTATTTGCTGACAGAAAGGAACGTCCCGGTTACTACGATATGAAAAAGGTTTACGAGCCCTTCCGCGGTAGTTTTGAGGACGGCAAGCTTACAGTCAAGAGTGCACGCTACTTTGAGGATATGAGCGACCTTTCGCTTAAATGGGTGCTTTCACAGGATGGCAAAGAGATTGCAAGCGGTGAAATCGAAGCACTCAATATCAAGGCACAGGAAAGTGCTACATACACACTCTTTGATATGGCTGATTATGACCTTAAAGGCGACTGCTTCTTGACAGCAACAATTCACCAGAAGACAGAGACTTTGTGGGCAGAAAAAGGCTATGAGCTTGGCTTTTTACAGTTTGAAATTGACAGTGCAGATGCTGTTTCCGAAAAAACTGAAAATGCAATTACACTTACACAGACAGACCGCATTGCAAGTATTGTTTGCGGCGATACTGAGTATGTATTTGATAAAACCTACGGCAGGATTGTAAGCATTAAAAAAGATGGTGCAAACCTTATCACAGAGCCTGTTAAGTTTAAAATGTGGCACGCCCCCACATACAACGAAGGCTCAAAGAATGATTGGTATATGAACCATCTTCACAAGATTTATCAGAAAACATATTCTGCAACAGTAACCGAAAACAGTGACAATGTTGTTATCGACACAAAAATTGCCCTTGGTGGTGCGGCAAATCCGCCCATTATCAAGATGAACGTTATCTATACATTCACAACTGACGGTGCTGTCAAGGTTGATGTAAATGGTGATATCAGAGAAACTGCTCCCATATTACCCCGTCTCGGTCTTGAGCTTATTTTACCCGAGGACAACGAGACTGTTATATACTTCGGACTTGGTGAAACAGAAACATACCCCGACAGATACAAAGCTGCTCGTTACGGTGAATACACACTCAATGTAAATGATGATTTTGTTCACTACGTTCGTCCTCAGGAAAACTCGAACCACTTCAAGACACGTCGTGTAGCAATCGGCAAGGAAAACGGTGCCGGACTTTTCGTAACAGGCACAGGTACTGCAAAGGAATTTTCATTCCATGCATCACACATTTCTGCCGAGCAATTGACAGAGGTCAAGCACGACTTCGAGCTTAAAAATGAGCCTCGCACAATATTTAACATTGACGGCAGATTTAATGCAATAAGCGAAGATTCGCAGCTTGACAATGACGAAAACAATCGTCGTTTTGATGAAAAGCAGGTTGACTTCGGCTTTGTTATCAAGCCAATTAAAATGTGATTATCGGTAATTCATTATGAAGGAAAAGAAATCGTTAAAAAGCAAATTCACCTATGGTGTGGGAGCAATCGGTCTTGACCTGAGCTATGGTATGTTTTATTCTTACCTTGCAAAATATCTGACAGATATCCTCAGACTCAATAAAAAGTTCCTGTTGTTCCTCACCCCCATCGCCCGTATATGGGACGGCATAAACGACCCTATGATGGGTACGCTTGTTGACAACACAAACACAAAGTTTGGTAAATATCGTCCCTGGATTATCATAGGCTCGTGTTGTAATGCAGTTGTTCTGTCACTTATGTTTACAAATCCCGGCTTTCAGTTGGGTGGTATACCCCTCTACATTTATGTTGCCGTGCTTTACGTAATGTGGGGTATGACAAACACAATGGCGGACATTCCCTACTGGTCAATGGTGCCTTCATTCACAAGTGACCCCGGGGAAAGAAACATTATCGCAACAATTGCACGTGCATTTTCCGGTCTGGGTCAGGGCATAATATCCATTCTCACACCTGTTATTCTTCCTCTGCTTAGTGTAACCACAGGTGCAGACGGAGAGAAGATATGGGACGCCCGTGGCTTCAGTATATGGGCAATTATATGTGCTGTTGGTCTTGTAATGTTTTCAACCATATCAATGTCAACTACTAAGGAAACACACATCGTTCCCCCTGCCGCTGAAAAATTTTCTTTTAAAAAGATGTTTCAGATTGCCAAAAGCAACGATCAGCTCCTTGTATTTATGCTCTTCGCAATGCTTTCCAACGCAGGCTGGTATATGATTTCGGGTGTTGGCGCTTACTACTTCGACGTGGTTATCGGTGACCCGTCGGCACAGAGTGCATTCAATACAATCGGTGCAGTTGGCTCCGTGCTCGGTCTTGCAGTAGTGCCCGTTATGACAAAGTTCACAAGCCGCCGCAGAACGTATCAGTTCTCACTTATTATGGCAATTGTGGGCTTCTCAGGTACAACCTTCTTTGCAAGCGCATTCCCTGAGCCCCGACTTATGGCAATGAATTTAAGCTATATTATTGCATCTATCGGTGTAGCATCTATGTTTGTATCTCAAACAGTTTTCCTTGCAGATATTGTTGACTACGGCCATGTCAAGCAGGGGTTCCGTTCAGAATCAATAACATTCTCAATGAAAGGCTTTTTGCAGAAGATGGCTTACACCATACAGACAATTATCCTGTTCTCAGGTCTTGAATTTTCAAAGTATGACGAAACCCTACACGCGGCAAACTCTGCAGGTGTTAAATCTGCAATCAGCTTTATGATGCTTGGCGCACCTATTGTACTGTTCATTCTTTCGCTCCTTATCTTCACCTTCAAATTCAAGCTTCACGGTGAATATATGGAGCAGATAACCGCAAAAATAAAAGAAATACAATTACAAAGTGAAAGTGACGTAAAATGAAAAACTTACTGAAAAAAATACCCTTTCCCTTGTTACCCGTGCTTTTCGGATGTGCAGTTGCTCTGATGGGACTCGTGCTTATGATAGCACCCAAAACATCACTTAACACAGTATGCTTTATTGGTGGCATTGCGGTTATCCTTAAGGCAGTAAGCAAATTAGTTGAATGTATCAAAGGGTTAAGAATCGGCAAAATCATAGCAACTGACCTTATATCATTTGTGGCGACAGTATGCGTGGGTATTGTGCTTATGGTGCACCCAAAGCC
>JAZNLJ010000019.1:0-4679 GCA_045579005.1 Acutalibacteraceae bacterium
CAGGTTATACTTGATAATCTGCACCGTTCACCCCTTTATTCAAACAAAATCGAGGGTGTGGGTCCCCGTTATTGCCCCAGTATTGAGGATAAAATAGTACGCTTTTCCGAAAAGGAAAGGCATCAGATATTTATCGAGCCCTGCGGACTTGACACCGAGGAATTGTACTTACAGGGTGTGTCATCATCACTTCCCGAGGACGTGCAGTTGCAGATATTAAAGAGCATAAAGGGTCTTGAAAACGTTAAGGTTATGCGCACGGCTTACGCCATTGAGTATGACTGCGTTGACCCCCTGGCACTTAAATCCACACTTGAATTCAATGATTTGGAGGGTCTTTACGGTGCGGGTCAGTTCAACGGCTCATCGGGTTATGAGGAAGCAGCGGCACAGGGACTTGTGGCAGGCATAAATGCGGCTCACAAGGCTCTCGGCAAGGAAGAATTTACACTTGACCGCAGCACCTCATACATCGGCACACTCATTGACGACCTTGTTACAAAGGGTTGCCGTGACCCATACAGAATGATGACCTCACGAAGTGAGTACAGGCTTATTCTTCGTGAGGATAACGCAGACCTGCGACTTACGGAAATGGGCTATAGCATAGGGCTCATTTCACAGGCACGTTACGATAAATTGCAGGAGAAGATAAGGCTTATCGAGGAAGAAACCCGGCGAATCTCAAGGGTGGGCGTTGCTCCCTCAGAGGAGCTTAATAAGGTTCTTGTTGAGTCAGGTACGGCACCGCTTGTTACGGGCTGTAAATTGTGTGAGCTTATAAAAAGACCTCAGCTTTCCTACGAGGTACTTGCACCATTTGATAAAAAACGCCCTGATTTACCCCGTCAGGTATTTGAGCAGGTTGAAATCAACCTTAAATACGAGGGGTACATCAAGCGTCAGTTGGCACAGGTGCAGGAGCAAAAACGCCTTGAAGTGAAGAAAATACCGAGTGATATTGATTATGACAAGGTAACAAATCTACGCCTTGAGGCTATTGAAAAGCTGAAGAAAATAAGACCCGAAACAATCGGTCAGGCATCCCGCATAAGCGGTGTTTCACCCGCGGATATTGCGGTGCTGCTTATTTATCTGAAATAGTTAAAAATTAATTTTTAGGAGTTTTTAGTATGATACCAAGAAATGAACACCCCAATCCCGGGTTTTACAGAAATGACTATATAAATCTCAACGGTGAGTGGGATTTTGCATTCGATTTCAGCAACAGCGGTCTTGATAGAAGGTTATATGAAAATGATGTGGCTTTCGATAAAAAAATCATTGTTCCTTTTTGCCCTGAAAGCGAGCTTTCAGGCATCGGCTACAAGGATTTTATGGCTGCGGTATGGTATAAGAAAACAGTAAGCCTTACAAAAGAGCAGCTGTCAAAGGGCAAGGCATTTATTGTTTTCGGTGCAGTTGATTTCCACGCAAGGGTTTACGTTAACGGTGAGTTTGCAGGAGAGCACTACGGCGGATATATTTCATTTAGAATCGATGCCACAAAATTCCTTAAAGAGGGCGACAATATCATCACAGTTTATGCTGAGGATGACACCCGTGATTATCATCAGGGTCGCGGCAAACAGAGTGAGCTTTATCACTCACACGATTGCGACTATACACGCACAACAGGTATCTGGCAGACGGTTTATATGGAATTCTGCCCCGAAAATTATATTAAAAACTTCAAGGTTTACCCCAATATTGCAGAGGGCAGTGTTACAATTACTGCTGACCTTAACGGTAAAGGCGAATTTTCTGCAGCCGCTTTCTGGGATGGCAAAGAGGTTGGCTCTGCAAGGGCAGAATGCTTTGGTCAGACAGCTGCATTAACAGTTGCACTTTCCGAAAAACATCTGTGGGAGGTTGGCAAGGGCGGTCTTTACAGCCTTACACTTTCATTCGGCGGCGATATTGTAACAAGCTACTTTGGTCTTCGTGAGGTAAGGCTTACTGACAAGGCAGTTGAAATCAACGGCAAGCCTGTTTTTCAGCGACTTGTTCTCGATCAGGGCTTCTACCCCGATGGTATTTACACGGCGCCCTCTGCTGAGGCACTTAAAAATGATATTCTTCTTTCAATGAAGGTGGGCTTCAACGGTGCACGACTTCACGAAAAGATTTTTGAGCCCCTTTTCCTCCATTACTGTGATGAGTTAGGCTACATTGTGTGGGGTGAACATGCAAACTGGGGTATGGATTGGTCACACTTTGATTCGCTTCGTTACTATCTCCTTGAGGTGGAGGAGGAAATTGAGCGTGATTTCAACCATCCTTCAATTATCGGTTGGTGCCCCTATAACGAAACATGGGATATTGACGGCAGGAAGCAGGACGATGATGTTCTTCGTATAGTTTACAGAACAGTAAAGGCTATGGATAAAACTCGTCCCTGCATTGACACAAGCGGTAACTATCACGTTGAAACAGACATCTTTGATGTACACGATTATGACCAGGATGTTGCGATTTTCAAGGGCCATTATGATGACCTTACAGAGAAAAACATTCTCTTTGACCATCAGGGTCGCAGACAGACCTGGAATGGTGAGCCTGTGTTTATGAGTGAATACGGCGGAATCAGAGTTGAGCTTGCAGCCTTTAATGAAAATGATAAAGAAAAAGCATGGGGCTACGGCAATGCTGCCACATCACTTGAGGAATTCTACGAGCGTTATGCAGGTCTTACTACAACACTCATTGACAATCCTAAGATGATAGGCTTCTGTTACACTCAGCTTACAGATGTTGAGCAGGAATTAAACGGTATTTACAGATATGACCGTTCAGAAAAATTTGATTCTCAAATTCTTTACAAAATCAACACCAAGAAAGCGGCAATTGAAGAATAAAAAAAGGGATACAACTTCAATCGAAGTTGTATCCTATCGTTTTTATTTACCCACACAGAAATTTTTGAAGACTTCGTCAACAACTGTCTGTGTTGCTTTTTCACCTGTGAGTATGCTTAAGTTTTCAATGGCACAGTCAATACACACGTTGACTGCGTCTGGGGTTATGCCCATATTCACTGCATCAAGCGCCTCTGTCACGTTTTCCGTTGCCTTTAGCACACAGTTACGCTGCCTTTCTGTTGTGATAAGGGGAGCAGATGGGTCAAAGCCTGCGGTACCCAACACGTTTTCTACATTTTCTATAAGATTGTCAAGTCCCTGTCGGTTTTTTGCGGAAATCTCAGCAACCGGGCTGTTACTGAGGGACTTTATTTCATCAATATCAAGCAGAATGTCACCATCTGTTTTATTAATAACTATAACACAATTTTTGTTGTTGCACATTTTTATAAGCTCTCTGTCATCGTCTGTCAGGGGGCTTTGTGCATCAAGGACCATAAGCACAAGTGTTGCTCTGTCAAAGCGTTCCTTTGCACGGATAACACCGATTTTTTCAATTTCGTCGTTTGTGTCTGTGCGGATACCTGCCGTGTCTGCAAGGCGCAAGGTTACGTTGCCTACCTTTACAGTTTCTTCAAGCACGTCACGTGTTGTGCCTGCAACCGAGGTTACTATGGCTCTGTCTGTGCCGGAAAGAGCATTGAGAAGTGTGGATTTACCAACGTTTGGTCTGCCTACAATGGCGGTATCAACACCATCAAGAATTGCCTTACCTGCATCAAAGCCGTCAAGGAGCTTTGTAAGTGCAGCCCTTACCTCGGTAAGGGTTGAAGTGAGCTCTGTGTCGGACAGCTCGGGTATTTCGTCGTCAGGATAGTCAACCCACGCTGCCATAAATGCGGCGGTTATCGCCAATCTGTCACGACAAGCATTGATTTCGTTACTGAGCGCACCGTCAAGTGCGTTGAGTGTTGCCGCCCGTGCTTCCTCGCCCGATGCGGAAATAAGTGACATAACCGCCTCTGCCTCAGATAAATCCATTTTACCGTTAAGGAAGGCGCGCTTTGTAAACTCACCGCCCTCGGCAGGTGTTGCACCCGCGTTGAGAACAGCACGGAGCACACGCTTGAGTATGTACAGACCACCGTGACAGCTGATTTCGACAACGTCTTCGCCCGTGTAGCTTTTTGGTGCTCTGAAAACAAGGGCAACCGCATCGTCAATAACGGTGTCACTCTCTCGTACCTTGCCGTAAAGTGCTCTGTAGCCGGGTGTATCACAAATCCTCGTGCCGGAAACAGCAGAAAAAACGCTGTCCGCAATGGTCAGCGCATTTTCCCCCGATATTTTAATTGTACCTAAACCTGATGATGCCTGTGCCGTAGCAATGGCTGCAATAGTAGACAAATTAAAATTCTCCTAAAATCAAATTAGCTTTTGCCTGTCGAGCCGAAACCGCCTGCACCGCGCAAGGTTTCATCGAGCTCGTCTACCTCAACGACAGGCATTGTTGAAACAGGCATAATTACCATCTGAGCAATCCTTTCACCGGGCTCAATAGTGTAGCTTTCCTTGACCTGATTGATAACACCCACCATAATTTCACCACGGTAATCGCTGTCAATAACACCGACTGAATTGAGAAGTCCGATGCCGTGCTTGATTGCGATACCGCTGCGAGGGAACACAAATGCACCGTATTCTGCAGATGGCAGAGCAATTGCAACACCCGTGGGAATAAGTGCGGTTTCACCGCTGCCGAGGGTGAGAGGAGCGTCGATACAGGCACACAGGTCAAGACCTGCGCTTCCGCCTGTG
>JAZNLJ010000020.1:0-20752 GCA_045579005.1 Acutalibacteraceae bacterium
AATAAACCTTGGTAACTTTTTTCAGGATATTTCCAACGCTAAAGGTAAGTTTGATGCAGTTTTAATTGCAGGTGACTTATCTGAATACGGCAAAACTGCTGAATATAACAGATTTTTCAATGTGTTTGACCAATATAAAGAGAAATTCAAGCTCTTTGTTACAATGGGAAACCACGATGTTCGCTTCCTTTTCCCAAGAAATCAAAAAATTATTATGGATAAGGTTATCGAATACCTCGGCATAGATACAAAAGGAAAAAGCTATTATTCATATGATGTTAACGGCTATACCTTTATTGTTTTAGGTACAGAAAAGAGAGTTCTTGAAAAGGCTCATATTACACAAGCTCAGATTGATTTCCTTGATAAAGAGCTTCAAAGAGCCACAAAGGATGGCAAGCCTGCCTTTGTAATGTGTCACCAGGCATTTGCATTTACTCACGGTCTTCCTGAGGTTTGGAAAACAGGCGATATGGGCGAGCAGAGCGATGAGGTTCGTGCAGTTATGGAGAAATACAACAATGTTTTCTTTATTAACGGCCATCTTCACGGCGGTATTTTTGAAAAGACACTTGAAATTCTTAATAAAGATAAAAATGTTATTTCCATTAGCATACCTTGCTACCGCAAAGAAAACAATTTCGGTATAAGAGATTGCGGTGTCGGTTACTTCTGCGAGGTGTACGACGACAAGGTTGTTTTCACCGCCCGCAACTTCGTTAAAGGCTTGCCTGTAACAGGGGAATATACAAAGTTTAGTTTTGATATAATATAAAGCAATATATTAAAATGGCACCGTTGTTAACGGTGCCATTTTTTAATAAAAATAAATATCAACGCTATAAGAACAGTTGCTACGCAATTGCCCTTTTCGAACCTCGAACAATAAACTAAAAATCAAAAAAGTATCCCGAAAGGGATACTTCTTTGATTGGCAGGGATGGCGAGGTTCGAACTCACGGATGACGGAGTCAAAGTCCGTTGCCTTACCGCTTGGCTACATCCCTATATTAAAATAGTCAAACCCAAACAAAAAGTCTGAAGTCTGACACAGTAAAAAAATGGGGTGGATGATCGGAATCGAACCGACGACCTCCAGGGCCACAACCTGGCACTCTAACCAACTGAGCTACATCCACCATATTAATTAAAAGTGGCACGGATGGAGGGGCTCGAACCCCCGACCTACTGCTTAGAAGGCAGTTGCTCTATCCAACTGAGCTACATCCGCGCATTGTGGAGCGGGTGATGGGAATCGAACCCACACGACCAGCTTGGAAGGCTGGGATTCTACCATTGAACTACACCCGCGGGTAGTATACCGCGTGTCACAACAACGGATATTTTATCACAACAAACCTCTGTTGTCAAGGAGAAAATATGAAAATATAGAAATTTTTTGATTAAATTTCCTGCTAAACAAGCTCTCCTGTGCAACAGTCGTTTTCTGCGTTATTAATATGCACTTTTCTTATTTCACCCTGCAGATTTTCATTAGTGAAAACCTTTACGGGAGTATAGTTTTCGGTGTAGCCTTCGGTGTAACCGTCCTTGCTGACCTCAAATAAAACGTCGACGGTTTTACCTTTCTGCTGTTTGAGGTATTCACTGCGTATTTCTTCCGTGATTACGCTTAATTGTACGGCACGGCTTTCTTTGGTTTGTTTGGTCAACTGAGGCATAGCTGCGGCACGCGTGCCCTCGCGTACAGAATAGGGGAATACGTGTACCTTTTCAAACTTCACTTTTTTTACGAATTCGGTGGTAGCAATGAAGTCCTCATCACTTTCTGTCGGAAAGCCTATAAGTATATCAGTTGTAATTGTAGCATCACGGAAGGTACTGCGAAGCTTGTCGCAAAGCTCCGCATATTCCTCTGCAGTGTAGTGTCTGTTCATTGCTTTAAGCACGCTGTTACAACCACTCTGAACAGATATATGGAACTGAGGACAAAGCTTTGTCAGCTTACCCATATGTTTAATCATCGTGTCTGTAATGTGGTCAGGCTCAAGTGAGCCAAGGCGAACTCTTTCAATACCCTCGTATTTCTCTGCGAGTTCAAGGGCATCGGGAAGTGAATAAGGTGTGTTTTTGCCGTAATCGGATAAGTTAATGCCTACAAAAACGATTTCCTTATATCCGTTTTCCGCAAGGCATTTTAATTCGTAATCAATTACTTCAAGAGGTTTTGAGCGTGAGCGCCCTCTTGCTGTGGGAATAAGACAATATGAACAGAATCGGTCGCAACCATCCTGTATTTTTAAAAATGCGCGTGTGTGACCGTCAAATCGTGTAATACCTGTGCTGAGTAAGGCGTCACCTGTTTTATGCTCTTCTCTGTAATTAAGAGGGGCGTGGGTTCTTGAAAATTCATTAAGGGCATCAAGAATCTTTGTGTTTGTCTTGTTTCCCATAAATATATCTACTTCAGGCAAGTCGTTTATAATTCCGGGCTCGGCCTGTGATGCACAGCCTGTAAGGATGATTATACAATCAGGGTTCTGCTTTCTGAAACGCCTTACGGTCTGCCTTGTTTTGCGGACGCTTTCAGCAGTAACGGTGCAGGAGTTTACGACGGCAACATCAGCATCGGCTATGCTATATATAATAGTATAACCGGCACCCTTTAATATTTCTGCCATTTCCTGACTTTCGTACTGATTTACCTTGCAGCCCAAGGTGTAAAAATAAACCTTCATAAATGCTCGCTTTACCCACTCTATATATAATAGTATAAAAAATCACTCCCGATTTTTCTCGGGAGTGAAATTATATCACATTTAAATGATAAGTGCAAGTTTTAACAACTTACTTATTTACCTGCAAGCACGCCTGTCTGCTCAAATTCTGAGAAGCCGTTGCCTGCACCGAAGATAGCTGTAATAGTTGAATCAAGGAACTGGCAGATTGCTTCGAGGATAGCTGCTGATGAATCGTCTTCCTCAGGAAGTTCACCATTATGACCAACTCTGTAAATAGCATCTTCGATTCTCTCTGTTGCTGCTTTAGCTGCTGTGGGCTCGCAAAGTGTATCTGCAAGGAGGTCAAGACACTCATTGTAAGCTGCTGTAAGCTCAATAATGTCTGCTTCGCGGCATGTAAGCTCGTTGCCTTCTACGTCAACAGTTTTGCCGTTTTCGTAGTTTGTGATAAGACAAGCAGCATCCTCAAGTCTCCAACGAGTAATATTTCTTGTGTTACGGTTACCATTGAACTGAGGGAAGATATCGCTCTTGTCGTTTACTGTTTTGATTTCGCCTGTAACAAGGTCGCCGATAAGGTTGATGATAACATCGTTTCTGCCAACCTCGTGATGCTGACCGTGGAACAACCAAACGTTGTCGGGGAAAGCACATGTTGAAATATCAATGCTGCCGTCGGGTGAAACTCTTGCATCCTCACTGAAGAGAATGTCATCTTCAAGTACCTGACCTGCAACTGCATACTGTGCACCGAGAGTTGTTGAGTCAATGTCAATGATAGCGTCGGAGTTTGTTGTTTCGCTTGACTTCATAGCTGAGAAGAAGCAATAATCCTGTGCGCTGTAATCAAGGTCATAACCGGCAACGAAGTGAACAAGTCTGTTATCCTTGTTTGCGAATGCCTTGAGGTTGTCTTCAAGGTTAACTGCTGCTGTGTGGAAAGCATCAATCTTCTTGGCAAGAACCTGATTTGAGTAATTTTCATCCTCTGTATCCCAGATGAAGTTGTATTTTGCCTTTACGTCATCGAAGCGGTCTGCGGGAATCATTGCCCAGAACTGAGGACAGTTGAGCATAAGCGAATCGAGAATACCGTCAACTGCACCTGTAAGGATTGAGTAAACAACCTCTTTGGGCATAATCTTGAGAGCAACATTAATTATGTAACCTAATGTGGCATCACCATTCATCTCAGCCATAATCATAGGAAGGAACTCGTTGAAGAAGAATACGTCGTCCTCACCCTTGATGCGGAAGTTTCTCATGTAGAAGTCACCCATAACGTCTGTACCCTGGAGACAGGAAACAACGTTGATGATGCGGTTGATATCGGTGTAGCCGGTGCCCTTCATGAGCTCCATATAAGCTGTCATGATAGTACCGCCGAGTGATATTGTAACAAGGTTAACCTTGTCCATGCCGCTGTCTTCCTTAACGAACTGGATGTATTCGTCAAGTCCCTTTGCCGATGCCATAGGATCGCCGATGAGGGGGAAGGCATAGAGGTAAAGTGAATCGTCAGAGATACAAGGCTTCTTAACGTATTCGCCTGTGATTTCATTTTTGATACCTTCAGTAAGACTCTTCATGGGAATCATTCTGTAGAAATAATCTCTGTCATCCTGTGTCATATCAGCAACTGAGCACATATATGAAACAGTTTTGAGATTATTTACAGGTTCACCGTCTGTATTAGAAGCCTGAATTGAGAAAACTTCCTTAACAGTATTTGTGACTGCCTTCTGAAGCATTTTGTCGCTGTCACTCTGTCTTACGAGAGCTCTTGTAAGGGGAGCAACAAGGTTGTTTGCAATTGTGGGAACAAGGTTAGATGTGTCAAGGATAAGAAGACCACCTGAAAGCTCCTCGCCATTTGCGTTATATGCAGGATAGCCCTGTTCATCTGCAAGGTAAGAGATCGACTGGCTGATACCCGGAATGATAACTGTGGGGTAAACAACGCTGTCCTTACCGTAAGCAGGGTCTGCCTGGTCTGTGATTGTGCCGGGAATCTCATCACTACCTGTGAAAAAATCGGGTGTTGATTCCATAAGCTCAATAGCTTCTTCAACGCTGTTTGCATTGATAACTGTAGAGCCGTCGGCTGTTTTTGTGAATGAGTTTGAGTTGAGTAAGCTTACAATAGCAACTGCACCGACAGTGTAAAGAGAGAGAGTCATTACAACTGCAAGAACAACGGCTATTATACGTTTGCCTGTCTTTTTCATAGAAAAAGCATCCTCCTTAGATTTTATACGGATATAATATACCATAATGTGTTCAAAATTACAATATAATTTGTACATATTTTTTTAAAAATTATATACATTGTTATGCTGTTGACAAGAGCCTATGGTTTTTATATAATTGAAGTAGTATGATTTTGGCTTTTAAGGAGATTTTTATGGCTTTCTTTACAGCGTATATAGGCACCATAATTTTTGTTTTCGGTGCGGTAATCGGCAGCTTTCTTAACGTTCTGATTTATCGTCTGCCCATCGGTATGGATTTCAAAAAAGGCAATTCAATCTGTCCGAATTGTGAGCATCAGCTTTACTGGAAGGATTTGTTTCCGCTTTTCAGTTGGATTTTTCTCGGTGGTAAGTGTCGTTACTGTAAGGCACCCATATCTAAGCAGTATCCTATCGTAGAGGCATTGAACGGCACATTTTACGTCCTTGCTTACATACTTCTCTGTGGCGGTCACGGTATTGATGGTCTTTCCCTTAAGCTTGCAGGTTATATGATTTTCTTCTCCTGCCTTATTGTGGTTTCGTGGGTTGACTTCAAACATCAGATTATTCCAGATTCAATGTGGATTGCCATTTTTGTGGGCGGTCTGTTTATAGTTGGAGATACTCTTATCAAAGGTGAGTTTAATAAGGATTGGATTATATCACACGTTATCGGCTTGTTTACTGTTTCAGGTCTCTTCCTCATCATCGGTCTTGTTACACGTGGTCGTGCAATGGGTGGCGGTGATATCAAGCTTATGGCGGCTGTGGGTTTCGTCCTTGGTTGGAAGGCTGTGCTTATCGCTCTGTTTATGAGTGCATTCTTTGGTGTTATTTTCACAATCGGCAGAAAAATTATTGTGAAGCAGGAGATGAAGGGTCTCATACCCTTCGGTCCCTTCCTTGCAATGGGATCTGCGGTTTGTGCTTTCTGTGGTGAGTGGATATTCAACTCATACCTTAGTCTGTTTTAATCATTAAACTCCTTTGGTTTGCATATTCTTTTGTAAAAGAGTCTGTAATGCAAAGGAGTTATGTTATGTTTGTTGTTTCTCTGTCAGGTCCACTTTTCAAGAAAATTGTTATACCTGTTGTAGCAATAGGTGTTGTGGCATTGGTGTGTACCTTTGCGAAGATTTCGTCACCTGAGCCTGTCAAAGGTGAATCACTTGTCAGCGTGAATGGCTCGGATTCTTCTTCTGTTGAACTCAAAAGTTTTATTTCATCCTACGGATGGTCAGTGAATGAAGAACCTGACGAGGTGCGCGAGGTAATGATTCCTGCTGAATTTGACGACGTGTATGAGAACTACAACTCTATACAGATTGCTCAGGGCTTTGATTTGTCACCTATTAAGGGTCAGAGAGTAAAACGATGGACATACACAGTAACAAATTACCCCGGCTACGAGACTGAGGATTGTGTGAAAATAAATATACTTGTTTATAACGGTTGTGTTGTGGGCGGTGACGTCTGCTCTGTGAGGCTTGACGGCTTTATGCACGGCTTTGAAAAGGAATAATTATGGCAAAGACAGAACGACTTGATAAATATATAGCATCACGGGGGCTTTCCACACGTAGCGAGGTCAAGCTGATGCTTAAAAGGGGGGAGGTCACCGTGAATGGTAAGGTGGTTTGTGATCCCGCATTAAAGGTCGGTGAGGGTGATTCCGTAACGGTCAACGGCAAACGTGTCTCATCATCGCAGTACACTTATATTATGCTTAATAAACCACAGGGTGTGGTGAGTGCAAGTAACGACAGACGCGATAGAACTGTCGTGGATATCCTTCCTGATGAATTGAAGCGTAAAAACCTTTTCCCTGCAGGCAGACTTGATAAGGACACAACAGGTTTTTGCCTTATAACCGATGATGGCGATTTTGCACATAATATCCTTTCTCCCACGCGCCATGTTACCAAAACTTATGTTGCGCGTGTGTCGCAGCCTATTGATTATGAGAAGGCACGCAAGGGTTTTGAGGAAGGTGTTGTTCTTGCCGACGGTACGGTTTTGTTGTCCGCCATACTCATTATGCTTGAGAATTCGGACAAGCCTTTATTTAAGGTGATCATTAAAGAGGGCAAGTATCATCAGATAAAGCGTATGTTTGCTTCCTTCGGTGCCACGGTAATTGCACTTAAGCGTGTTGCAATAGGAGGTCTGACCCTTGACGATAGTCTTTCCGAGGGCG
This sequence comes from Acutalibacteraceae bacterium, assembly GCA_045579005.1. GTDB lineage: Bacteria > Bacillota > Clostridia > Oscillospirales > Acutalibacteraceae > DTU089. Next base: position 7,134 of record JAZNLJ010000020.1, read on the forward strand.
AAGCAAGGCTTATTTCAGACCGTGAATTAAAAGCTATTGTGGAAAATGACGAAAGATTTTGAGGAAATTTTCTTTTGTCTTTTTTGCAAATAAACCAAGTTTTTGGTCGTAAAATTAACATTTTGCATAAAAAAATTCGGAAAATATAAAAAAAACACTTGCAAATCGGTTAGGAGTTGTGTATTATGTATAACAACCGATTAGTCAATTTGTTAAAATTTTCGGAGGTTTTAAAAATGTCCAACAGATTATTCCAGGGTGTTATACACCAGATGCGCGATGTCGTTGACAGAACCATCGGTATCATTGATGAGTCAGGTGCAGTAATTGCTTGCAGCGACCTTGGCAGAATTGGCGAAATCCGCACCAATAATCTCGTTTCCGTTTTTTCTTCTGCAACACCTGTTGCAAGTGACGGATGCCTTTATCAGTCATTCGGCACACATATGCATCCTGAATACGCGGTGTTTGTTGAAGGTGAGGACGTTACAGCACATACATATATTGGTGTTCTTTCAGTTTCTCTCTCAAGCATTAAGCAGTTCTATGATGAGAAATATGACAGAAGTAATTTTATCAAGAACATAATCCTTGATAATATTCTTCCCGGTGATATTTATCTCAAATCACGTGAGCTCCACTTCAATAACGAAGCATCCCGCGTGGTTCTTCTTATCCGCCTTATTGAAAAGAGCGACGTTTCTGTTTTCGATGTCGTTCAGAATCTTTTCCCTGACAAGAGCAAGGATTTCGTTATCAACATCAGCGAAACAGATATTGCCCTTGTTAAAGAGGTTAAGAGTGATATCGAAGGTAAGGATTTAGAGAAGCTTGCACGTTCAATTTCCGATTCTCTTTCATCAGAGTTCTACACACATTCACTTGTTGGTATCGGTACACCTGTTGTTGGTGTCAAGGATCTTGCGCGCTCCTTCAAGGAAGCACAAGTTGCTCTCGAGGTTGGTAAGGTGTTTGACACAGAGCGTAATATCGTGAGCTACGATCATCTTGGGATTGCGCGTCTTATTTATCAGCTTCCCACCACACTTTGTGAGATGTTCCTTAAGGAAATATTCAAGGTTGGCTCGATTGAGACACTTGATCAGGAAACACTCTTTACAATTCAACGTTTCTTTGAAAACAATCTTAACGTTTCCGAGACATCAAGAAAGCTTTTCGTTCACAGAAATACACTTGTTTACCGTCTCGAGAAAATCAAGAAGCTTACAGGTCTCGACCTGAGAGAGTTTGACGATGCTATTGTATTCAAGGTAGCACTTATGGTTAAGAAGTATCTTGATGCAAATCCTGTTAAATATTAATAAATTGTAAACATTTTTGAGAAATAGCACATTTTTATTACAAAAGGGTTACATTTTGTAATAAAGTGTGCTATTATTGTTTTATAAAAATAAAATGAGAGATTAGGTGTTAATTTTGATTCAGTTTGATAATGTGTCTAAAATTTATGAAGACACTAAAACGAAAGCACTCAGTGATTTCACTCTGAATATTGAAACAGGTGAGTTCGTTTTCATCGTAGGTTCATCAGGCGCAGGTAAAAGTACACTTCTTAAGCTTATGATGCGTGAAGAGGTTCCTACATCAGGTCACATAAATATCAACGGTTACAATCTTAATAAGATGAAAAAGAGGGAGATTCCCTTTTTCAGAAGAACTCTCGGTATCGTTTTTCAGGATTTCCGACTTATTCCAAATATGAACGTTTATGATAATGTTGCTTATGCTATGCGTGTTATCGGTGCCCGTGAGAACGCTATCAGAAAGAGAGTTCCTTACCTTCTTGGTCTTGTCGGTCTTAATTCAAAGGCACGTTCAAAGCCCAATCAGCTTTCAGGTGGTGAGCAGCAGCGTGTGGCACTTGCAAGAGCACTTGCAAATAATGCCAATATGATTATCGCTGACGAGCCCACAGGTAACGTAGACCCTAAGATGTCATATGAAATTGTTGACCTTCTTAACCACATCAATGCAGACGGCACAACAGTCATAATGGTTACGCACGACCTTCACCTTGTTAAGACCTTCAATCACCGTGTTATTACAATCAAGAACGGTACAATCGAATCCGATCATCCCGATGCTTCACATATTGACGTTGAGCCCTATAAGTTTGATGATGCCGAGGAGGCAGTAGGTTCATACTTCGTGGAAGAGGTTGGCGAGGATCTGGATTTCCTTGTTGAAAACTATGCCGCAGAGGTTGCAGAAGGATTTGCCGAAGAGGATGCAAGCTCTGTAACCGATTTCTTCAGCGATGAAGGAGGTGAGGAAGAATGAAAGGTGCAAGCGTAGGTTATCTCACACGTGAGGGCTTCAGAAATATCTGGGTTAACAGATTGCTCTCTCTTGCTACAATTGTTGTTCTTGTTTCCTGTCTTGTTATCGTAGGCAGTGGTGCACTCATCTTCCTCAACATAAGCTCTGTACTTGATCTTATTGAGGATCAGAACGTTGTTATGGTTTACATCGAGGACAATGCGGATGAAACCGCTATTGATACCCTGAAGGTTCAGCTTCTTGCAATGGACAACGTAGAGGACGTTCAATTTGTATCTAAGGAGGAAGCCTTCGAAAGACAGAAAGAGGCTTATGGTGATAAGGCGTCGCTTCTTGACGGTCTCACAGCGGACATTCTTCCCGATGCCTATAAGGTAACGGTTAAGGATATCGAAACCTTCGATGCAACTGTTGCTACAATCAAACAGCTTGAAAATGTTATCCAGATTCACGAGAACAGTGAACTTGCCGGTAAACTTGCCAGCATCAGAAATGCAGTTTCATACATTTCACTCGGTGTTATTGCTATTCTGTTCTTTGTTTCAATGTTTATAGTTGCAAACACAATCCGTATTACAATTTTCAACAGACGTCTCGAAATCAGCATTATGAAGGCGGTTGGTGCTACAAACTCCTTTATTCGTTGGCCCTTTATGGTTGAGGGTATTCTCCTCGGCTTGTTCTCGGCGGTTATCGGTCTCGGTATCGAGTATGGTGTTTACAGCGTTGCCTCCATCTGGCTTTCGGATGTTATGTCGATGCTTGGCGGTGACGTAGTTCCCTTCAATGAATATATCTGGTACATATTCGGTATCTTCGTATTTATCGGTGTATTCATCGGTGCATTTGGTAGTATTCTCTCACTTAATAAATATTTAAAGGAGCACAATAATGTTGTTGAAAACCAATAATAAATTTAAAAGAATATTGAGTTTACTTATTGCAGTTATAATTCTTGTTGGGACTCTTTCTGTTTCTGCCTTTGCTACTTTAACCGATGAGGAACGCAAAGCAAAGGAAGAAGAAAAGAAACAGCTTCAGGCTGAAATTGATGCCAATGAAGAAAAAATCAAGGAGTTAGAGGCCAAAGCGGCAGAGTATGACGATGACGTTTCGGCTCTTCAGGAGAAAATTGACATTCTTCAGAGTCAGATTGATCTCCATAATAAAGAGATTGCAATTGTTGATGCTGATATAGAGAAAATTCAGCTTCAGATTAACGATATCAACACAGAAATCAAAAACCTTCAGGGTCAGATTACAAAGCTGGATAAGGAGATTGTTCAGCACGAGCAGGAAAAGGCTATCACATATAAGATTCTCGGTGAGCGTATCAGAGCCTCTTATATGTCAGGTCCCAGTACATCACTGGAATATCTTCTTACATCCGATGAATTTGAATTCCAGTCATATCTGGAACGTGTAGAACTGCTTGAGCGTATTGCTGAGAAGGATGATGAAACTGTTACAAAACTTGAAAACATCATCATAGAGCACACAGAAAAGATTGAGGAAATCGAAAACGTAAAGGTTCGCCATCAATCAAAGATTGATGAGCTTGATGTCGCTAAAAAGGATTACGAAGCCAAGAAACAGGAAAAGGTAGCGGCTCGTAAAATTGTTGAGGATTCGCAGGCAGAGTTTGATGCCGACCTCAAAAAGATACAGGCTATTGTCGGTAAGTTCGAGAAGGAAAGCGACAAACTCAAAGCAGCTAACGACAAGCGCGATGAGACTATGATGAAGCTTGACGAAGAACTTGCAGGTAAAAACCTTTACTACGGCTCAGGTAATACCAATGGTAAAATGAGGTGGCCCTTACCCGGCGATGATGTTTATATTTCATCAAGCTATAAGTGGCGTTGGGGCAGAATGCACAATGGTATCGATACCTGTCGCTGGAGCGGTACAGAGGGTGCTCCTGTAGTTGCTTGTGCTGACGGTACAATTTCAAGTGCCGGCTGGAACGGCGGTTACGGTAACCTTATTATTGTGAACCATGGTGATGGTGTTGTTTCTTACTACGCACATCTTTCAGGCTACAACTGTAGTGTTGGTCAATCTGTTAAGGCAGGCCAGGTTATTGGCTATGCGGGTAACACAGGATATTCCTTTGGTGCTCACCTTCACTTCGGTCTTATGATTAACGGTAGTTGGGTTGATCCTGTTGAATATCTTCATAGATATGATGATGATGGTGATTACATCAAGCACACAGATGCAGACGGTCACTAATATTTTTCGTCCCTTATCCATATAATGGATGGGGGGCGTTTTTTTGATTATAATAAAGATTAAGGATGATGTGTGTGACACACAAAGTTTTTTCAGACGTTTTTTATTGAATAAAAATACCGGTATTTCACGTGATTATGTAGTTGTGGGGGGGATACCTTTTGACATAATCAGTCTGTCTCGCGAAGATCTTGAGTGTGATGAAATGCAGCGCCTGTTGAAAATTAACAGGGGCAGGGTGATGGAATCTCCGGATGGTGAGATTAATGAAATTATTAAGGAGTATCTTTTTGATAAGAAACCATATATAAAAAGATCACTTTTATCCTCTGTTAATAAATTCATAGAGCAAACAGGTGAACGACTGTCTGTTGTGATTTCTGATGAAAATTTTATGCCGTGTGAAGAATACTTTGTGTTGGCAAACTTAATAAAAAATTTCACACTTGTTTCGGCAGGTGTTCCGTCTGTTGGTGCTTTTGCAGAAAAGATTTACTATGACTACGGCTTGAAGGTCAGCTTAAAGAGAAATGCAGAATACAGTAATTATGACATAGCTTTTGACTTTTCTTGGCTTAAAAAGGATGGTGAGCTACAAGTATTTTATAGAGGAGAGTCAGAGGTGGTTCGACCAGATAATAAGTACTTTGAACCCGATAATGACGTTTTGACTCTTATGGAATATGGCGTTTCTGTGAAGTGCGCTTGTGCAGTTTTGCGTGATAATAATTATATTGCTTGACATTTCGGGTTGATTTCTATATAATGTTATGGTATCTGTTTAGTCGGTATGGCTAAATATTTTTGAGAGGATGTTATTTTTAAATGGCACAGGATATTATTTTAACTCAAGAAGGTTATGATGAACTCAAAGAAAAGCTTCGTATTCTCAAATCAGAAGGTCGTTCTGAAATTGCTGAGAAGCTTAAGGTAGCACGTTCATTCGGTGACCTTTCAGAAAATAGTGAGTATGATGAGGCGAAGTCCGAGCAGGCAAAGCTTGAGGCAGAGATTAACGATATCGAGGCAATGCTTTCACGAGCATCTATTATTGATGCTGAAACAGCTAACTCTGAGGTTGTTCACCTCGGTTCAATTGTTACAATCAAGGGTACTGCAAAGGGCTCAGTTGAGAGAACCTACACAATTACAGGCTTTGCACAGGCAGATCCCCAGAAGGGTAGAATTTCCGACGAATCTCCTGTTGGTAAGGCTCTCATAGGTCATAAGGTTGGCGACAAGGTGACTGTTGAAGCTCCCCGTGGTGCAACGACCTACAAAATCACAGCATTGGAAAATGAGAAAATCTGACAATAAATCTAAGCTCCTCCAAGGATAATCCTTAGAGGAGTTTTTTCATTTTATTCGTTAGTTGTATCATCAGCCATTACAGTACCGACCATTTCATTTTCTCTGAAAAGAAGTGAAATGCACCAAATACCCGCTAATGCTACTATTACATAAACGATTCTTGACATTATGGCTGCCTGACCACCGAATAACCAGGCAACAAGGTCGAATTTGAATAAACCGATGCTTCCCCAGTTAAGGGCGCCGATTGTTACAAGTATCAAAGCAATTCTGTCTAACATCACGCATACTCCTTTCTCGTTTTACAAGTAGTATTTGCAATGTTACGGATTATATTCATTTTGTGATTTTGAATGAAAATATAATTCCCACCGATACCTTTGGAGTATCGGTGGTTTTCCGTTTTTTATTAAAACGGATTTGGCGTACATACCCGTTGGAGAAACAGGTACATAATATATATGTCCATTTTTCTCAAATATGTCATATTTTTTCAGAAAATTCTGAAAAGATTTTCAGTTCTTTTTATGGTACATAAAAATTTTTGATTTTCTTTATTTTTTTATTGGTTTATGATATTATGTGAATATAGAATTTTTGCGGAGGTTTATTATGCTTCATCTTATCAAAGGTCGTGCGGGCAGCGGTAAGACCACCTATATGCGAAACCTTATTTCAGGACAACTTGATAATGCACAAAGTAAGCCTCTGCTTATTATTCCCGAGCAGTTTTCTTTCGAAAGTGAACGCTCAATGTTGAAGCTTCTCGGTGCGAAGCGTCTTAAAAAGGTTGATGTTTTCAGTTTCTCGCGTCTTGCAACCTGGGCTTTGCGTGATACTTGTGGTGACTTTTCTGTTCCCGGTGATGGTGTCAGGCTTGCACTTATGAGTGAGGCAATTCTTTCCTTGCAGGGCAGATTACAGATTTTTGACAGATGCTGTTCTAATAAGGGTGCATTGGAGTCTCTTGTGGATTTCTGCAAAGAACTCAAGTATTGCTGTGTCGATGAAGACGAGCTTACTGCCAAGGCTGATTTGCTTGAGGAAGGTTTCCTTCAGAATAAACTCAGGGAAATCAATCTTATAAACAGTACCTATGATGCACTTGTGACCCAAAGCTATTTTGATGATACCGATGCGGTTCGTCTCTTATATGATTATGCCCTTGAAAACAATCTTTTTGCAGGTAAAACCGTTTATTTTGACGGCTTTCGTGCTTTTTCCGGGCAGGAGCTTCAATGCTTTTCTGCTATGGTTTCACAGGCGGACGATGTTTATGTTACACTTTGCTGCGATAAGTCTCGCCAAAGCTATTCACCCTTTAAATATATTGATGAATTTGAACTTCAACTGAGGGCTATTGCCAAGGAACGGGGCGTTGCTGTAGATGAGCATTTCCTCGAAGAAGGTGAAGATGTCTTTTCGAAGGATATTTCTTCTGTTGAGAAAAATATTTTCAGCAAGAATACTCAGCCTGCTGCTACAAGTGACGGATCACTTAAGGTTGTCAAGTGCTTTGACAGTGATGATGAGTCCCGTTACGTGGCAAATGAAATTAAAAGACTTATTCGCTCAGGTGCATACCGTTGCCGTGATATCGCAGTAATCGAGCGTTCAAGCGGTAAGTATAAGAACAAAATTATTAATAATCTTCACCGTATCGGTGTGCCTGTCTTTGATGACAGCCGTCGTTCATTACGTTTTGAATCGTTGTTTATTTATATGGATTCCGTGCTTTCCTGTATCAGTTCAGGTTTCTCGCAGGAGAGTGTATTTACGTATTTGAAAAGCGGCTTATCATCTCTTGAATTGTCACAGATTTCAAGGCTTGAAAAGTACGCTCTGATATGGGGTATCACCGGTAATGCCTGGGCAGAAAAGTTTACAATGCATCCCGATGGCTTCGGTAATGTGCTTGATGAAAAATCACAGGCTCAGTTGGATTCTCTGGACGAGTCCCGTAAAAAGGCGGTTTTACCTCTGCTTATGCTGAAAAAAGCCTGTGGGGATAAAACAGGCGCAGAGATTGCTGAGGCTATTTATGATTTCCTTGTTGAGCAACACGTGGATGGCAGGTTGTTCAATCTTTATTCTGAACTCAGCAAAAATGGCTTTTCTGTTGAAGCACAGCGACAGAGGGTTTCCTGGGATATGCTTATGAAACTGCTTGACACTATGGCAAAGCTGTATGGTGACAGACACGTTTCGCTTAAACGCTGGACAGAGATTTTCAATATTCTCGTTGAGTCCGAGGATATCGGTGAAATTCCTCAGGGTCTTGACGAGGTTAAGGTCGGTAGTGCTGACAGAATAAGAACCGAAAAGCTGAAGGTCGTTTTTCTTGTTGGTGTCAATAAGGATGAATTCCCTCTTGTTAATATAAAGAGTGGTATTCTTACAGATAGCGATCGAGTTTCTCTCACCAATATAGGTCTCGGTATAAGGCCGCCGTTTGAGGATACCGTTGAAGAGGAACGCTTTATCTCGTATTGTGCGGTTACGGCGTCATCTGATAAGCTTTACCTTACCTACAAGACTGTGGATGATGACGGTGCGGTGCTTTTACCATCGGAAATTGTGGATACGGCACTCGATTCAGTTGCAAACATAAAGGTTACAGAATCATCTGAGCTTGGAATTGCTGATAAAATCGAGTGTGATGAGGACGCTTTCTCTCAGCTTGCCTTATTTTTCAAAGGTGAGTCTGCAGAAAAGGAGACTCTCATAAAATATTTTGCAAATAAGCCTGAATATGAGCATAGGTTGAAGGCTCTTGAAAGGGCAAGTGATAATAAACATTTTTCATTTGAAAAAACTGAGAATTCTCAAAAACTTTTTGGTTCGGATATGTATCTTTCTGCAAGTCGTGTGGAGAGCTTTTATAATTGTCCCTTTGCATACTTTGTCCGTTTCGGCTTGAAGGCGGAGCCTCTGAAAACAGCTGAGCTTGACCCTGCACAGGGGGGTACGGTTATTCACCTTGTTATGGAAACTGTTCTCGCAAAATATCCCAAGGCGGAGTTTGTATCAGCGGATGTTGAAGAGATACGTCAGCTTGTAAAAGAGACACTCAAAACATACCTTAAGGAAAGAATGGGTGGTTATTCAGGCAAATCCAGACGCTTCATGTTCCTCTTTGAACGTCTTGTGGATGTTTCAATGACAATTATTGAGCGACTTAAACAGGAATTTAGAGTGGGTTCATTTTCGCCCTGCGATTTTGAAATGAAAATCGGTGGTGAGGATATTCCTGCATATAATTTGCCTCTTGATAAGGGTAACGTTACTCTTACAGGCTCTGTTGACCGTGTTGATCTGATGGAAAAGGATGGTATCAGATATATCAGGGTTATTGATTACAAGACAGGGAAAAAAGAGTTTAAATTGTCCGAGCTTTACAGCGGACTCAATATACAGATGGTGCTTTACCTTATGGCTCTGCTAAAAAATGGTAAGAACTATTATGGTGAGGTGTTACCTGCAGGTGTTCTGTATCTGCCCTCCAGGATCGGTGTTTCCGATTACATGGACAGCCGTTCGCCTGACGAGGAAACGATAACCGCCGTCCGTAGAAGCAGCGGCAAACTTTCTGGTATGGTGCTTGACAGTCCGGTTGTTTTCAATGGTATGGGAGTTGACGTTTTGCCTGACTATTTCCCTGTTGGATATAATAAAAAGAACGAACTGACCGGTAATAAATACTCTTTGATTAACTTTAAAAATCTGTCAACGATTATTGACGATAAAATCATTTCTATGGGTAACAGGCTTCACAATGGAGAAATTGCCGCTGTTCCGTCAGGCAAGGATGGAGAAGGTAAGATGTGTAGATATTGCTCATATAAAGCGATTTGTAATCACGAGTTCGGTGAAGAGGTAGAGGAAATTGTTTCACTGACCCATTCAAAGGCGCTTGAAAGATTGGAGGATGATGCCTGTGAGCAATAAGTGGACAATACCTCAGCAGAATGCCATTGATGCCAGAGGTATGCAAATTCTTGTTTCTGCAGCGGCAGGTTCAGGTAAGACCTCTGTGCTTACAGAAAGAGTAAAGAATATCCTGGCGGACCCGGAAAATCCATGCCCTGTTTCCGAAGTGTTGGTTGTTACATTTACCCGTGCAGCGGCAACCGAGATGCGCGACAGAATTTATACTGCTCTTCACGAAGCAGTTCGCGCCGATAAAACGAAGGCGGATTATCTCCTTCGTCAGATGACTCTTTTACCCACGGCAGATATATGTACAATCGACTCCTTCTGCGCCAAGGTTGTTAAAGATAATTTTGCTGCGGCTGATGTGGATGTGGATTTTACTGTAATGGACGAAAAGGACGTTTCCGAAATTACCGCCAAGGCACTTGATACTGTTATTGATGCTCTTTACGAGGAAAATTCACCTGAATTCAACACCCTTAACACAATGTTCCTCAGTGAGCGTGATGACAGAGAACTTGGGGAAATAATCGTCACTCTTTACAAATATTCCCGTTCATATCCTAATCCTTATCTGTGGCTTGACGAGGTACGCGAAGAATTTAATACAGAAAAGCACCCGTCACAGACAAGCTGGGCAAATGTTTTATTCAAATACGTTTCTCTTTTTTCGGATTTTCACTTCAAACGTCTTATGCATTGTGTTGCCATTATGGAGGATTCAGGTAATTTCAGCAGTGATTATATTCTGCGATTTACTTCCACCGCACAGAAGCTTGATGATTTAAGGCAGACCGCTCTTGACAAGAACTGGGACGGTATGGTTACCATTATCCGCGAGGGCGTTGTTAATAAGGTTCCTGCTCGCAATTACAAGGTTGATGAAGGTGTAAAAAAGCTTACAAAGGAAGCATTTGATGAACTGGAAAAGGATTTTGAGAGTCTTACAAAACATACCTTGCCACTGAGCGGGGAGCACAAGGCTGATTGCAGCGTGCTTTATCCTGTTGTAGGCAAGCTTTGTGATGCAGTAAAAATGCTTACCTGTGAAATGGACAAGCTAAAAAAAGAAAATAATTCCTACAGCTTTGACGATGTGCTTCACAAGTGCATTGATTTGCTTGTGGAATTCAACGGCAATAGATGGGTTCGCACACCTCTTGCGGAGTCGATGAGCAGAAAATACCGCGAAATTCTTATTGATGAATATCAGGATACCAACGATGCCCAGAACATAATCTTCGATGCATTGTCAAAGGACAGACAGAATCTGTACGTTGTTGGTGACGTGAAGCAGAGTATCTACCGATTCCGTCTCGCAAGTCCCGAACTTTTCTTAGGACTTCGTCGTTCTTTACCTGAGTATGACGGTGCGATTCATCCCTCACAGATTACGTTGGACAGCAACTTCCGCAGCAGAAGAGGTATAGATGAATCTGTAAACTACGTTTTCAAGGCACTTATGAGCCCGGACGTTGGTGAGATTGATTATAATGACAAGGAAACGCTCACCTTCGGTGCGGAGTGGTATCCTGAAAAAAACACTCCTGATACTGAGATTATATGCCTTGATTGCGAGGGGCTTAAGAGTAAGGAGGCCACTATAGCTGAGGCGGAGTGTGTGGCAAACTATGTTAGACACATTCTTGATTCAGGTGTAAGAATTACAACTAAAATGGGAGAGCGACCCATAAAAAGCTCTGATATATGCGTTTTGTTCAGAAGCCTTAAGGATAAGGTGGATTATTATGTACAGGCTCTGAAGGAGAGGGGTATTCCCTCGAGTGCTCTCGTTGATGGCGATGCGAGTGAGTCAGGGGAAATCCGTGTGCTTGTGTCACTTATCAAGACCATTAACAACCCGCTTATGGATATACCCTTGGTTTCTGTGATGCTTTCACCGGTATTTGGCTTTACCGTTGATGAGTTGTCACAGATAAGGCTTATAAATACAAAGGCAGAGCTCTTCGTCTGTTTGCAGAAATATGCCGAGACCGACGGAAAAGCAAACGCATTTTTGAAAAAATTGGAACTTTACAGGAATATTGCAACATCATATCCTGTGGATGAGTTTGTTGATTTTGTCCTTAAGGATACCGCTTATGAAGCAATATACAGCTCGTCAGACGGTGGCGAAAGACGGGTTAATAACATTAAAGGATTTTTGAGGCTTGCAGAGAATTTTACTTCAAGTGGCAGAAAGGGTCTCAGCGCATTTGTACGATATATTGATAATGCCGTTGAAAACGGTAATCTGCACAGCGGAGTCAATAGTGGTGCAGAGGGTGTGCAATTTATGTCAATCCATAAGAGTAAGGGTCTTGAATTCCCTTATGTTATCATTGCAGATTGCTCAAAGGGATTCAATAAACGCGACAGCTACAATTCGCTCACATTAGCCCGCGAAACAGGTATTGGTCTGAAAATCCGTGATGATGACCGTTTTACAAAATATCACACGGTTTCATCTGCCGCTACGGAAAAGGCAATTCTATTCGGCAGCGCGTCCGAGGAATTGCGTGTGCTTTATGTAGCGATGACACGTGCCAAGGAGCACCTTACTTTTGTTTGCAGTATATCAGGCAAACAGCTTTCGAAAAGAATAAAACTTAACAACACACTTTCACTTGATTCTTTGGGTAAGGTTCATCCTTATGGTGTGTTTAAGGCGAATAGTATTTCCGAGTGGGTTCTCACAGCATTTGCACGCCACGGGAATTGTGAAATTATTCGTGATATAGCAGAATTTACCACGGAGAATTTCAACGGTGATTCCTTCGGGGTAGATGTTTCTTATCTTACGATCGGGGATTATGCATTTACGGAAGAATTTGCTGAGACGCAGGAAAACCCTATGCCCGATGATGAATTGCTATCTGAACTCAACAGTAAGCTTTGCTATGAATATCCCTTCGATTGCCAGGGCATCCTTGCCAAAAGAACGGCATCCTCAACTGAGGTTCGGGATAGTGAGTGTGAATATTTTGCGAACTCGAAGCCGGATTTTCTGAAAAAAGCCTTCAGCGGTGCTGACAGAGGTACGGCTATACACAAATTCCTTGAACTGTGCGATTTCGTAAAGGCAGGTGAGAGCGTGTCTGCAGAAAAAGAACGACTGTATTCTACAGGTGCGCTGAATGAAAAAGAATATGCTGTTCTTAACGACGCATCCCTTGAACACTTCTTTAAAAGTGATATCGGTTTACGACTTCTTGAATCAGAACTTGTGCTCAAAGAGTATGAATTTGCATTCCTTATGAAAGCAGGGGAGCTTTATCCCGATTCACCGGATAATGTCAGCGATGAGGAGATTGTAGTTCAGGGCAAGGCTGACTGCGCCTTCCTTGAAGATGATAAACTGGTGCTTATTGATTACAAGAGTGATAATATTACTGATCTTGAGGTTTTCAGAACGCGTTATAAACCGCAGATTGATATATATTCAAAAGCCCTTTCGGAGTGTACCGGATATCAGGTTGCAGAAAGATATCTGTATTCATTTAGCTTGAATAAGTTTATTGAGGTTTAGTAGTTTATTTGCAAAGTTTTGTGGTATTTTGCACAATTGGTCCTACTCTTTTTCGTGATAATCAACAATGATTTTTACATTTTGAGAAAAAAATATTTTTTTGTTGAAATGCTTGTGTTAAGATGCTATAATATGTTTTATAAATGTCGTGGAGGTGTCTTTTTTTGGCAAACGAAAACTTAGAAGTCAAAGAAGAAGTTGCTGTAGAATCAACTGAGATTGATGCAGCCTCTCGCGAATACGTTTATGAAAATCGTCGTTATGTCGGCATGAAGGAAACAATCTGGTACGTTGTTTACGATATGTGCCA
>JAZNLJ010000021.1:0-2721 GCA_045579005.1 Acutalibacteraceae bacterium
CTTGGAGCCCTGAACATCAAGACTACCATGCAAGCGTGTGCCACCACTGATAACATAGGCAGACATACAGCTGCTCCTTTCGATATGTAATAAAAAGCCTTACGCTGTATAATATGCCGATGATTCCAAATTGTTAAATCACTTTTTTATAAGTCCCTCAACGATGTCACAGATACGGCTTGTTGCATCGACAACTGCCATTTCACGAGCATTCTCTCCGATTGATTTAAGTTTACGTTTATCACCAAGCAAGTTATCAATATGCCTTGCAAGAGTTCTGCCGTCAAGATCCTTCTCCTCAATAATCAATGCAGCATGTCTGTTGACAAGTGCCATTGCATTGTGGTACTGATGGTTTTCAGTAACGTTGGGCGAAGGAATAAGAATTGAGGGCTTACCGAGTGCCTGTATCTCAGAAAGTGACGATGCACCTGCACGACAGATAACAAGATCAGCCGCAGAAAGACAACGCGCCATATCGTCAATATAGGGTCTGATTTTTATGTGGGGCATTTTAGCGAGATCAACATCTCTGTCCGCCAGTTTATCGGATACCCACACACCGTTTTTACCTGTAGATACAATAAAGTTATATTTCTCTGAGTGAGCATTTGTTGCAATTACTTCCACAATTGCATTGTTGATTTCACGCGCACCAAGAGAACCACCCATACAAAGGATAATGGGGTTGTCGTTAAAGCCCAGCTCCTGTCGTGAAGCAACAGGATCTGCTTCAAGGAGTTCACCACGGATAGGCAACCCTGTAACAATGGGCTCATTTTTAAATTTCATATGTTTTTTTGCATCCTCTGAGGTGAGCATAACAATATCGACCTTCTCAGAGAGTGCCTTGTTGGTTACACCGGGAAATGCATTCTGTTCGTGAACAGCTGTGGGAACCCCCATCTTTGCCGCCATTCTGATAACGGGCCCGCTTACGTAACCACCGAAGCCTACAGCAACGTCGGGCCTGAATTCATTTATAATCCTTTTAACGTCACCGGAGCTTTTAATGAGCTTTATTGCGGTGCTGATATTTTCCTTGATATCCTTAGGTGAGAATCCGCGACGAAGACCCTTGATATCAATCGTCTTAAGGGGATAACCTGCCGCAGGAACAATCTCCGCCTCGATTCTGTCGCTTGTACCCACAAAACAGATTTCTGCATCGGGATGTCTTTTTCTGATTTCACCTGCAACTGCAAGAGCAGGATTTACGTGACCACCTGTGCCACCTGCTGCTATCAAAACTTTCATAGTAACACCATCCTCTTCTCTTCACTTTTAACTCTTTCCACTTTAAACTGCCTTGTTTTTGTTCCTCTTAAGGTTTCGCATAAAGTAAACCTTGGGCAAATCCGCCTGCCTTGAGACGCTGAGAATAGTCCCCATCTCAATGAGTGTGATAAGCAACGCTGAGCCGCCGTAACTGAAAAAAGGAAGGCTGATACCGGTGTTGGGTACTGTGTCCGTAACAACGGCAACGTTGAACATTACCTGTAAGGCAAGCTGTGCTGTCATACCGAACGCAAGGAGCGCACCGAATCTATCCTTTGCACGCATACCGATGTATATACCACGTGCAATAAGCACCACAAATCCGAGAAGAATAAAAACGCAACCCACAAAGCCAAGCTCTTCACCGATAATGGCGAAGATAAAGTCAGTATGGGACTCGGGAATATATAGGTACTTCTGCTTCGAGTTACCGATACCTGCACCCAGGAAGCCGCCTGAACCGAGAGCAAACAGTGAGTGATTTATCTGCCAACGTGATTCGTCAGGAGAATAGTCCTTGATTCGCCACGCTCTGATACGGTCAATCATATATTCCTTGAGGGGTAAATCGTCATAATTGAAGCAAACGTAGATAAGAACAATAACTGCAAGAACACCACCGATAGCAAACCAACGGGCTCTGCACTCACCTATCCAAAGCATCGTCACACCAATGAGCATAATCAGAATTGCACCTGACAGGTGGCTTCCAAGAAGAACTGCGCCTGCGGTAACTGCAATAACAATGCCGTAGAAGAACATTGTGGTTGTGCCTTGTGTGATTTTTATTGTGCCGTTTGTAACCTCGGTGATTTTCTGTGCCCACCCGGCCTTTGAGGGCTTTGCACTTACAATTTTATCGTGGTCCTTGTCAAGTCCGTAGGCAAGAAACAGAATAAGCGTAAACTTGGCAATCTCAGAGGGTTGGAAGGAAAAGGATCCGATACCGAACCAACGGTTGATACCGTCACCGCCACCCTGCAGAACCGTAATTGCGAGAATACCAAGAGCACAAACAAGACCAAGGTTTGAAAAATGCTTCAAGTATTTGTAATTAATACGGGAATAGAACAGCATAACGATTATGCCGGCAAATGCGAAAACAACCTGACGCTTAAAGTAGTACAGGCTGTCACCCGAACCGCTGTTGTAAAATGCATATATATAGCTTGAAGAAAGGAGCATTACAAGACCCACAGTCATAAGACCGAGCATAATGAGGAAAAAGGGAACATCCATACCATTTTTTATGAAAAGGTCATTGAATTTATTTTCCTTTTTCATTGTGAACACACCTTTCTGTGAATTTCTGATTTGAGCTTATTTAGGAGCACCAAGTGCAATAAGAACAATTGCCAGGATGCCACCGATAAGGTTTACTGCTGAGAATATTTTTACAATCTTTACTTTCTTCCATCCACACATCTCAAACTGGTGATGAAT
>JAZNLJ010000022.1:0-25820 GCA_045579005.1 Acutalibacteraceae bacterium
CCGTTGCCATCAAAGTCTGTAAGCTCAAGGTAAGAAACGCCACCCAGAGCATCGTTGAGCGGGAGTATATCTCTGTCTGTTGTTATGGTGCCGTATTTTGATTCGTATTCGGTTATGATGCGTGCATATTGCTCGTTCAGAGTCTTCTTTTGAACAGAGCAAGAGACGGTCAGAAGAATGAGTGCAAAACAAATAAGAATAGAATTGACTTTTTTCAGTATAACCGCCTCCGTAAAAATAGTTTTATTAAATTTATATTTTTGCAATACCCAATGCATCCAGCACAGATGAAATGAGGATAAGGACAATGCAAACAGGCGCAATGTATTTGATAACTATTGTGAAAAGTTTTTTTCTTTTAAATTTGCCGCCAATTTCGATTTCTTCAATCAAAGCCTTGGGCTTGATAACGTAACCAACGAGTATGCAGGTGAGAAGTGCCACCACAGGCATTATAACACTATTGCTTATAAAGTCAAAGAAGTCAAGGAATGCCATACCGAAAACAGTAACCTCACTCAATGTGCCGTAACCAAGACAAGAGGGGAGACCAAGGGCAACACAACCGAAGAAAACACCGATACAGGTTGCGCGACGGCTCCAACCGAACTTGTCAATGAATATGGACACAACAGTTTCCATAAGTGAAATTGATGATGTAAGTGCGGCAAACAGCACTAGGATAAAGAACACTGTACCGATAATGTTACCGCCCGCCATACTCTGGAAAACCTTGGGAAGTGTAACGAACATCAGTCCGGGACCCTTGCCGAGAGCACTTTCATCTCCTCCGGAGAAAGCGAAAACAGCAGGGATAATCATAAGTCCTGCAAAGAAAGCGATACCTGTGTCAAAGAGCTCAATCTGCTTAACGGAGCCCTCAAGTCTTACATCCTTTTTCATATATGAGCCGTAGGTAATCATAATACCCATTGCAAGTGACATTGAGTAGAATAATTGACCCATAGCCGCAAGAACTGTTGTGGATGAGAATTTGCTGAAATCGGGTTTGATGTAGTATATAAGACCCTCAACTGCACCGGGCATAAATAATGAATAAACTGCAATAAATACCGTGAGAACAACAAGAACAGGCATCATTATCTTGGAAACTTTTTCGATACCCTTTTCCACACCGAGAAGAACAACCAATGCTGTAATTGCAAGGTAAATCAGGAACCAACCGATAGGCTCGGTGTGTGCGGCAATAAAGCTGTCGAAAAATCCGTCTGCTACAGCATCTGCCATATTACCGGAGATGAAAACAGTAAAGTATTTAACAATCCAACCACCGATAACAGAGTAATACGGAAGAATTATAATGGGTACTATTGATGCAAGAATACCGACGAAAGAAAACTTCTTGTTAAGCTTTTTGTAAGCACCGATAGCACTTACACCTGTTTTTCTTCCGATTGCTATTTCTGCACACATAAGTGCAAAGCCGAAGGTGAGTGCAAGCACAAGATAAACCAACAGGAAAATACCTCCGCCGTACTGTGCCGCAAGGTAGGGGAATCGCCATATATTGCCGAGACCTACCGCAGAGCCTGCTGTTGCAAGGACAAATCCTAATTTTCCTGAAAAACTGCTTCTTTTTTCTGACATAAACTAAACCTCTGTGATAAATAAAATAATGTTGGTATTATTACATATTCTGCACAGTTTTTCAAGGATTTTTACTAAAAAACAAGGAGCGGAAACCGCTCCTTGAAAGAATATTTTTAATTGAATTTCGGTAAATAATCACCGTGTGCCTCAATAAGGTCATCAACCATTTTCTTGATTGTGTCAATATCAAGCTCACTGCCTGTGTGGGGGTCAAGCATTGCTGCCTGGTAAATGTGCTCAAGCTTTCTTGTTTTGGCAGCTTCAATTGTAAGGAGCTGAACATTGATATTGGTCATATTCATTGCAGCACATTGTACCGGCAAAGCACCGACATAGCAGGGGTGAACGCCTCTGCCGTTAACAAGGCAAGGCACCTCAACACAAGCCTCTGCAGGTAAGTTTGTAATAAGGTGGTTGGAGTTGAGCACGTTACCGCCTATCTGATAAGGTGTGCCTGTAACGATTGACTCCATAATGTGTGAGGCATATTCGTTTGAACGGTTGTGCTCCTTGACACCCTTTTCAAGCATTTCTGTGTATTCCTGTTTCCACTTTGCAATCTGGTTTACGCAACGGCGGGGATATTCATCAAGGGGAATATTGTAGCGTTCAATGAGCTCCGGATATTTGCTTTTGATGTAGAACATATTATACTCTGCGTTATGCTCACTTGACTCTGTGCAGTAATATCCGAAGTTTTTGATGTATTCAAGACGTACCTTGTTGCTGAAGTCGGGGTCATTAAGCTTTTCATCAATTTTTGATTTGATTTCGGGGTAAAGGTCGTTGCCGTCCTTGTCCTTTATTTCAAGAAGCCATGCCATATGGTTGATACCTGCAATAAGCTCCTTTCTGCCCTCTAATTTATCCTGCATACCAAGCTGCTCGAAAAGGTCGGAGGAGCAGGTCTGCACGCTGTGGCAAAGACCGACAGTGTTCACACCTGTATATCTCTGCATATATCCGGAGAGCATAGCCATGGGGTTTGTGTAGTTCAGGAAAAGTGCATCGGGGCAAACCTCCTCCATATCACGTGCGAAATCCTCAAGAACAGGGATAGTGCGGAGTGCACGCATAATACCGCCGATACCGAGAGTGTCACCGATAGTTTGACGAAGACCGTATTTCTTCGGCACCTCAAAGTCGATAATTGTGCAGGGGTCATAAAGACCAACCTGAATTGCATCCACAACAAAGTTTGCACCGCGAAGAGCAGCCTTGCGGTTCTCCACACCAAGGTAGCACTCTACCTTGCCGTAGCCGCCTTTTGCTTTGCGGATAGCCTCAATTATGGTGTAGCTTTCTTTAAGTCTGTCACCATCAATATCATAAAGCGCAAATGTGCTGTCACGGAGTGCTTCAGTGCACATACAATCACCGATAACATTACGTGCAAAAACAGTACTGCCTGCACCCATAAATGTAATTTTCATAAACAATACCCCTTTCATAGGTGTTATAACCCTATGATAATAAATATTCACACATATTTCAATAAGCGGAAAATAGAAAAATATTCCGTGTTTTTGTGCAATTTGCAGACGTTAATTTCTTTTGCGCAGTTGTTTAACTTGTAAGGTTTGTGTTATAATTCTCGTAAAGTGACAAATGAGAAGGTGTGAACTGTGAAAACCAATAAAAAAACAAGGGTTTTTGAAATTGCGGTATGCCTTGTTACAATTGTTGTGACAGTTCTTGTGTTCAGGTGCTATACACAAAAACGTGACCGACTTATTGAGGAGTGGTATCCCGTTCAAACGTATGGCTTCAGCACAAAGCAAGAGTTCGGTGAAAGTTCGGTGTGGCTCAGCGCGAAGGATTTGGAAGCGTATCAGGCAAAGACTGACGCTTACAATAGTGGGGTTTGTTATAATTTGCTCAATTCTGACGAGCAAATAGTTTACAATGCTCTGGAATATGCCTGGGATAACAATTATAATTTTGTTTACGTTGTTGATGATGCAGGTTATAAGGACGGCAGAAATATCGAAGATATAATTACGCTCCTGTCATCAGATTCTCCGTTGCTGCAACAAAACATAAAGTACAGAATATGGGAAACAGAAATGATTTTTTCTGAAACCATTATGAGGGAGTTAGTGGAAAAAGAGGTTCCCGGAATTGTCGTAGAAATAGATAATTTTACAAAAGAGCGTACGGCTAAAGTGCTGAAAGCCGTTGAGGAAGCTAAGAAAATAGAAATTGATTTCAGTAAGGCAAAAACAGACAAGGAGAAAGCAAAGGCGATTTTTGATTATGTAGTGGAGAACGTTAAATACAGTGAGGACGATGGAAACGGAAATTATCACAGTTGTGACCATCTTTATGATGCCGTTATGAAAAAAGAAACAATTTGTGATGGTTTTTCAAATATGTTTTCCTTGTTGTGTAACGTTAATGGAATCAAGTGCTTTGAGAAGGTTTACGACCCGGATATAAACGAGTCTGCTGAAGAAACAGAGCAACCAACAACCGAATCGAAGGAAATTGCAGATGACGATGCCACAGAGGATGAAACCACAGAGGGTGAACCCGAAGAAGATGATACCGAAGAAAACGACGGAACAGGTCACACCTGGTGCGTGGCTTTGCTTGACGGCAAGTGGTACAATGTTGATGTTACGGTTACGCAGAATAATGACAGCGAGTCTAACGATGTGTGGGTTGGTTTCAAATTCGGATTTTCGGATGAGCTTCGGTTGTATGAAAATCATTATGATAACCTGTTGCCGGATTGCAAAGAGAGCCTTTTCACCAATTATATTGTGATTGAAAATTATAATGATTTTGTTTCAACGGTGGGTGATGCCTTGGTTGAAACCGATGACAATAAGCTATATGTGTATGTGAAGAGCTTTGAAAAGGATGACGTCGGGTACAAGGATTATTTTCAGGAGTTGGCGTATTATACAAACTCCTCCGTATATTCCAGCGCAATAGAAACAGATTATGTTCGTGTTCACTATGTCAGCTTAGGTTGACGATGGTATAATTATGCATAAATATGAATTAAATCAAAAATTTTGTTGAATATATAAGTATTTTATGATATCATAAAAAATATATTTTTTTGAAAGGGAGATAGTTATGGGAAGTAGTACAATTACAATTATTATAACTATTGTTGTTTACCTTGCCGGTATGGTTTCTATCGGTGCATGGTTTACAAAGAAAAATAAAAGCACATCAGACTTTTATCTTGGCGGCAGAAAGTTAGGTCCATTTGTTACTGCTATGAGTGCAGAAGCATCTGATATGAGTAGCTGGCTCCTTATGGGTTTGCCCGGTGTTGCGCTTGTTGCAGGTCTTGCAGAGGCATCTTGGACTGCAATCGGTCTTGCAGTAGGCACTTACATAAACTGGCTTATTGTTGCCAAACGAATCCGTATCTATTCAAATAAAATTGATGCGGTTACAATCCCCGAATTCTTCTCAAAGCGTTTTGGTGATAATAATGGTATGCTTAAGGTAATAGCCGCTTTGGTTATCATTATCTTCTTCATTCCTTACACTGCATCAGGCTTCGCTGCCTGCGGAAAACTTTTTGAATCAATATTCGGTGTTCCTTATGTAACTGCAATGATTGTCAGCGGTATCGTTATCGTTATCTATACCGCATTGGGCGGTTTCCTTGCTGCATCTACTACAGACTTTATCCAGTCTATCGTTATGACAATCGCACTCATTGTTGTTCTCGGCTTCGGCATCAACTATGCAGGCGGTTGGGGCGTTGTTTGTGACAATGCGAAGAATCTTGCAGGTTATCTTAGCTTTACCGTTACTCACGGTGCAGGTAGTGTAAGTGAGGCCATCGCAGGTACTGCAGGCACAAAGCCCTACGGTGCACTTGCAATCGCATCTACATTCGCATGGGGTCTCGGTTACTTCGGTATGCCCCACATCCTTCTCAGATTTATGGCTATTGAAAAAGTTGAAAAAATCAAACTTGCTCGTCGTGTTGCTTCCATTTGGGTTGTAATTTCAATGGCAGTTGCAATTGTAATCGGTATTGTTGGTTACGGTGTCGTTAAGAGTGGCATTGTTGCAAACCTTCAGGACAGTGAGAGAATCATTATCGAGATTGCCAAGGTTATCAGCGGTGAGGGCATCGGTCTTGCGATAATCGCAGGTCTTATCCTTTCAGGTATTCTTGCGGCTACCATGTCAACTGCAGATTCACAGCTTCTTGCGGCTTCTTCAAGTATTTCCGAGGATATTATGAGCGCCGCCAAGGTTAAGATTTCAGACAAAAAGAGAATGCTCGTTGCAAGAGCTTCCGTTGTTGTTATTGCAATTATCGCAATGTTCATTGCAAAAAATCCTGACAGCAAGGTTTTTGAGATTGTTTCATTTGCCTGGGCAGGCTTCGGTGCAACCTTCGGACCTGTTGTATTGTTTGCGCTCTTCTACAAGCGCACAAACAAGTGGGGTGCACTTTCAGGTCTTGTAAGCGGTGCTGTTATGGTATTTGCCTGGAAATTCGGTATCAGTAAATTAGGTGGAGCATTTGCTATCTATGAGCTTCTTCCTGCATTCATTGTTGCTTGTATTTTTATCCTTGTTGTATCACACCTTACAAAGGCTCCCTCTGACGATGTTGTTAAAACATTTGAAGAGGTTAAAAAGGGCGAGGTTGAATAATTCAAAACAAAAGGTTACTCCTTGAGGCTTACCTCAAGGAGTATTTTTATTTACTGGATGTTTATAACTCTGTTTTCATAATCAACCACGATTACGTAGCCCATTTCGTTGAGCAAGCCACCTATTGAGTGGTGGTCAATTATAAATTCACCATCAACAATTCTGTAAACGGTACCGTCAGCCACACCGGGAGAGGGTGTGAGGAGATTATCTCCTTCACCGTTAAGCTTAAGTGTGAAGTTGTGGGGATTCATATCAAGAACGTATCTTTTACCGTTTGCTGTAATTTGTGCAGTTGTGTCTGAGGTCCAGATGAAATCAGCATCATCACACAGCTCCCTGAGAACAGGCATAAGTGCTATTTCGGTGTATTTTTTAATGGGTGAAAAGTCAACGTAAGCTGAGTCGGAAATATCTTTACCTTTAACAACGAGTGTGTTGTTTTCGTCCCTCGTAGGGGGATTGGGGTTTGAAAGGAGTGCGTTAGGGTTGTCGGGGCTTGTAACAGGCTCCCAATAGCCGATTTCCGACTGGATTATGGACTCCTCCTCAGGCGTGAGGGAATGACGATGTGTTTCTGTGGGAAAGTAGCTTTCACCGTCAGAGGTATTAGCTGTGCCCAAAGCATACTTTTCATAAAGTGTTGCCGTTTCACTTGTGGTTTTTTCAAGAGAGGCAAAGCCTATTCCCAGTGCAAGGGCAACAAGAGCGCAACAGGCGGCACCCGCCATACGTATGAATTTTTTGGAATCATAAACAGAGCTTCTCGTTTCAAGGCTTGCTTTGATTCGTGTTTTCATGTGTGGGTCGGGTGTTATCGAGTCAAGACTGTTTTTAATATCATTTTTATTCATTGTCATAGTCCTCCAATTGTATTTTTAATAATTCTCTGCTTCGTTTTAATCGCATCTTAACTGCCGATTTACTTATTTTCAGTATTTTTGCGATTTCCTCAACAGAGTAATCATTGTAGTAATGAAGTATCACTACTGTTTTGTACCTTGGGGGTAGAGCGGTTATTTGTCTTACTACATCAAGCCGTGCATCGTCGTCAGATTTTTTTGCGGGTATCTGCAACTCGTCAATATCTGTAGGGTTATAGCCAGCTCTTTTAAGCTGGTTTATGCACTTGTTGTGTGTAACACGTATAAGCCATGCCTTGCGGTGTTCTTCAGTTTTGAACTTAGGTGAATTTCCGTAAAGTGCAATAAAAACGTCCTGCAAAACATCCTCTGCAGAATATGTATCCCCAAGGTGAACATAGGCTATTCGGTACAGCATTTCTCCATATTGTTGATAAGCTTTTTCAAAGTCCATAGAGTTGCGCTCCTTTCACCTATAATACAATCAAAGAACCATTCAGGTCACAAAAAAGGCAGAAGAAAATTCTTCTGCCCGAAAATTAATTCAGTTCGCTTTAATTTAATCCCACTCTGTGCCTGTTACTGTATCAAGGTTAATACCCTTTGTATCATGTGTTTTCCTGGCAAGTGTAATAAGGGCGGCTACAAATCCCGGAACCAGCAGACATATTGAAATTATACCGATGAACTGATTTCCCAATATAGCTGAAAGCGGGAAGTAGATGATGTAGGATACACCAACACCGACTCCCACAGGGAGGAATTCGGCTGCCATTACGGATGAACGGAGGTTGGTCGGTGCGGATTCACCAATCATCATAATAAGAACGTCATTAGTGGAGTAGAAGCTGCCTACAAACCCACCGCAAAGAAGACCAACAACAGCGGGATGCCAATTGTACTTCGCACCCAACCAGAAGCCGACAAAGCACACCAGGCAGTCAAACGCGGTTACGAGAGCGGCAACCTTTCTGCCTTTGGCATCGGATATGAAGCCCATAATAACCTGTGCAAGTGAGCAACCTACAGGGAAAAGGAAAATTGCGGAGGTAACAACACCTGTGCTTACAGCATTCATAGCCGATTCGCTTATAGAATTATATATGCTTTCGGCATAGCCGTAGGACATAATAACCTGATAATCTATGGAAGCAATAAATCCGAAGTTTGCAAGTGTGGCGGTAATAAACAGCCAACGAAGCTGCTTGTGCTTCATCGCAAATTTGAATGCGTTAATCAGACCGCCCTGAGCTTCACTTGTTTTCTTATGAAGCTTTTCGAGTCTGAGCTCTTCATCAGATTTTCTCAGGTACTTGAGACGGGAATCAATGAAGGCATCAGTTTCGCGGGCAAGCATAAGTGCAACAAAGCTGACAATAAGTCCAACAAGAGCAGGGATAAGGTAAACATTTCTCCATTCTGCGGCAGTGCTCATAAGGTAACGCCTCAATACCGGAACCAACATAACACTCATATTTGCGAAAAATTTTATAACGGAGTAGGTTCTCGCTCTGTGCTTTGCAGGGGCAGATTCCATAATATAAACCACGTGCATATCGTGGGGAATAAAGAACTGTATCAGACAAGCACCGATGAAATATAATAAAACATTGTTTGAAAGGAAAATAACAAGCAACGCCAGACTCATACCGAAGGTGTTGATTATAAGGAATGTTTTTCTGCCCAGACGGTCAGCAAATGGTCTGTACAAGAGACCTATTGCCTGAAATGGTATACCAAGAACAGATAAAATGTTGAGAAGTGTAACCGAGCTACCGCTTGAAAACAAATCATTTGCGATTTCTGTTTTCATCAGGGTGCCTATCTGCGATGCGATTTCATCGGTAGCGTAAATGAGCGTGATTATGAAAACAAGATAAGCAAAATAATAATTTTTCTTGGGCCTTGCTTTCTCCTTCTCCCATTTAGCTATTTCTTTTTGTTTTCGTGCTGATTTTTTTGCCAGCTTGTCACTTGACACGATAAAAAACCCCTTTCGTGGTCTATATTTTTATTATATAAGTATTTCCCGATAATATCAAGAAATTTGTTTGACGATATGTTTTGCGTATGATAAAATTAATTTATCTTAAATTACGGAGCGTGATTTTATGAAAAAAGTCAGCTATTTGAATGTGAATATAACTGGTGGCTTCTGGAAAAAGAAGCTTGATATGATATCCGATGTTACTGTTGACTCTGTTTATAACAGGTTTAAGGAAACCTATCGTTTTGATGCCGTTGATTGCACGTGGAAGGAGGGAGATCCCAATCAGCCTCACGTTTTCTGGGACTCCGATATTGCAAAGTGGATTGAAGGTCTTGCATATTCACTTAAAAATAAGCCTAATGATAAAATGGTGGCTGTTGCCGACGAAACTATAGGCAAAATGGAGAAAAACCGCGATGAAAATGGTTATTATAACAGCCATTTCCTCGTAACGGGTGAACGCTTTACCGAAAGAAACGAGCATGAGCTTTATTGTCTCGGTCATCTTATTGAAGCAGCGGTTGCTTACTATGAGGCAACGGGGAAAAAGGCACTTCTTGATATTGTTTGTAAATACACAGATTATGTTGAAAAAATATTTGTTAAGGAAGATTCTGCCGCATTTGTAACACCCGGTCATCCCGAAATTGAGCTTGCACTTGTTAAGCTCTATGAGCTGACAGGTGAAAAGCGTTACCTTGAACTTTCAAAGTTTTTTATTGATAAAAAGGGTAACAACCCCAAGGATAAAGAACTTTACAGAGGTTGTAATCTATACTACAATCAGGATGAATGCCCTGTAAGGGAGCGTCAGACAGCTGACGGTCACAGCGTTCGGGCACTGTATCTTTACTGCGCAATGGCAGACCTGGCATATTATTACGACGATAAGGAGCTTTTTGCGGCTGCCGAGCGTTGCTTTGAGAATATAGTCAACCGCAGAATGTACATAACAGGTGCCACAGGTAGTACCTGTCACGGTGAGGCATTTTCTGTTGACTATGATTTGCCCAATCGCATTGCCTATGCAGAAACCTGTGCTTCCATTGCCCTTGCACTCTTTGCACAGCGTATGATTAAGCTCTGTGACGACATAAAGTATGCCGATATTGTTGAGCGCACAATTTACAACGGTGTTCTGTCAGGCATTTCAATGGACGGCAAAAGCTTTTTCTATGAAAACCCATTGGAAATTGACATTGATTTCAATAAGGTGAATACAAGCACAGACGGTGGAGAGCGTATGCCCATAACACAGCGTCTTGAGGTGTTTGATTGCTCCTGTTGTCCGCCTAACGTTATCCGTTTTATTGCAAATATCGGTGAATACGTATATACCCACACCGAGGACACTATTTACGTTCATCAGTTTATGGAGAGCGATTCCGTAATCGACGGAATGAAAATCACACAGAAAACCGATTATCCCACTACAGGCAAAGTGGAATTTGCCGTAAGCAACTGTAACAAAAAGCAGATTAAGGTGAGAATTCCCGGTTGGTGCGATTCCTTCGATTTGCATTTTGACGGTGTAGCTGTTACAGATGGCGGATATATTGTAATCACTCCGGATGGTGCTGATTTCACTTTTGCGGTTACATTTGATATGCCTGTAAAATTCATAGGTTCAAACAGACGCGTTCATGAAAATGCAGGTAAGGTTGCACTTATGCGCGGTCCCGTTGTTTATTGCCTTGAGGGCGTTGACAACGGCAGTGATATTAAAAATATCAGAGTAAATCCAAATGACGAATTCGTAACAGGGGACATAGACTTCCTCGTGCCCTCAATTGTTGGAAAGGGCTACATTGAACCCCTTACAGATGATTTGTACTTCACCGTTGGTAAGAAGATAAAACTTGAAACAAAGGATATCAAATTTATTCCCTATTTTGCATTTGCTAATAGGGGAGAAAGCGACCTTCTTGTTTGGGTTTTGCTTAAATAATTGCAAATTGCAAGTTAAGGGGTATTTTCGCTTTTGAACCTTATATTACTATTGTGAGCAATAAACTAAAAATGAAATAATAAAGTGTTTGGCGGTCTACCTCTCTTAAATCGGAGAGGTAGGACCGCCAACTATTTTTATTGTTTTATTTTTACTTTATTGTTTCAATCGGTTTATCATCCTGTATATGTGTTCACTGCTTGCCAAGTGATTGGTTAGCTCTTTTATACAAAATGCACACCGAACAAATGTTCTTTTTGTTACCTTCGTACATTGTTTTTTCTGTCACTCTTTTGGTATAATAACTAATGCAAATCGACGGGAAAGGAGCGCAAAAGGAATGGAAAAAACATATATTGCCATAGACCTGAAGTCGTTTTATGCTTCGGTTGAGTGTATTGAACGTGGGCTTGATCCTATGTCAACAAATCTCCTTGTTGCAGACCCAACCCGCACCGAAAAAACAATCTGCCTTGCAGTTTCACCCTCGCTTAAGTCCTACGGTGTGCCAGGTAGGGCACGGCTTTTTGAAGCCCTTGAGGTTTTGCGTGTTGTGAATATGAGACGTCGCAAAACCTTGCCTGATAAAGAGTTTAAAGATAAAAGCTATGATAACAATCTTCTTAAAACTGACCCGTCTTATGAAGTCAGTTTCATTACCGCACCACCGCAAATGGCACTTTATATGCAGTACAGCACACGTATATATGAGGTGTATCTCAAGTATATTGCTCCCGAGGATATCCACGTTTATTCCATTGACGAGGTTTTTATTGACGCTACACATTACCTGAAAAAATACAAAATGAACGGTGAGGAGCTTGCCCGCACAATGATTCTTGACGTGTTACGGACTACGGGCATCACTGCAACTGCAGGTGTAGGTACAAATCTTTTTCTTTGCAAGGTGGCAATGGATATATGGGCAAAGCATATCCCTGCCGACGAAAACGGAGTTCGTATAGCATCACTTAACGAGCGCACATATCGAGAGCTTTTGTGGAATCACCGCCCCCTTACCGACTTTTGGCGGGTTGGCAGAGGCTATGCAAAAAAGCTTGAAGCACACGGACTTTATACAATGGGTGATATTGCCCGATGCTCCGTTGGTGGGGATAACGAATACCATAATGAAAAATTACTGTACAAATTATTCGGGGTAAATGCAGAGCTACTCATTGACCACGCCTGGGGGTGGGAGCCCTGTACCATTGCGGATATCAAATCATATAAGCCTGTATCAAATTCCCTTACCTCGGGGCAGGTTCTTACAAGACCATATAAGTACGAGGAAACAAAACTGATTGTCCGTGAAATGACAGAGCTACTTGTCCTTGACCTTGTTGAAAAAGAGCTTGTAACCGACCAGATAGTATTGACTATCGGATATGATATTGAAAATCTGACGGATAAAGGTATAAGTAGCAGCTACAACGGTGATGTGACTACCGACCACTACGGCAGAAAAATCCCCAAGCACGCTCACGGTACGGGGAACCTCCCTGAGTTTACGTCATCAACAAAGGATATTATGGCGGTTACAATGGAGCTGTTTGACCGCATAATAAATCCTAATCTTCTGGCACGGCGCATAAATATATGTGCAAATCACATCATAAATGAAAAAGATGCACCACGCGAGGAGGTGCAGCAGCTTGATTTGTTTACGGATTACAATACCCTTGTAAGGGAAGAACAAGAAAAGGAGCAAAAACTGAAAAAAGAAAGAGATATGCAAATCGCAATGATAAAAATCAAAAACAAATTCGGTAAAAATGCCATTCTCAAGGGTATGAACCTGCAAGAAAGCGGCACCACAATCGAGCGCAATTCACAGATAGGGGGTCACAGAGCGTGAATGATTATGAGGATATTATAAATCTGCCTCATCATACTTCAAAGACACACCCTGCAATGTCGAGCACGGGCAGGGCGGCACAGTTCGGCTCCTTTGCCGCACTCACAGGATACGAGGCGCTTGTGGAGGAAACCGCACGACTTACAGACGGCAAATTGGAGCTTAGCGGGGAGGAAATAAACGACCTTAATGACAAAATGAATTATCTTATGGATAACGTTGTACTTTACCCTCAGGTTGAGATAATTTATTTCGTACCCGATGAGAAAAAATCAGGGGGAAAATATATAAACCTTAATGTAAAAATCAGAAAAATTGACCCCATTCTGAGGACTATTACAGATGTGGATAATAATGTTTATAGTATTGATATGATATATAAAATAAAAATATTTAAGCAATAAAATAAGATAGCAAAACGTTGTGTTTTGGATTTGCATATTGTCGATAAGTTGTACATTTAATTAAAAAATATATATGAAAAAATAAAGCAGTTGGTGGTCTACCTCTCTTAAACCAGAGAGGTAGACCACACAATAAATTGGTTGCTATATATCGATGCCGAGTGTTATTAAAATACATCGCAGACAAATGTCCGCTTTTTATTTACCTCTGAAGCTATCTACCATATCTCCCACTTTTTTAGCTGCAAGGTACATATAATTGAGCATTGCGGGGTAAAGGTCTGTGGGAATATCAGCGAGGATGTTATCACTTTCAAGGGTGATATAGCCCTGATAGTTGATGTCTGCAAGTGCCTTCGCGATTTCTGTCCAATCAAGGTCAAGAAGGAAGGGTGGGAAGTGCCAGTCATCATAAGTGTCATTATCGTGAACATGAAGACAAGCCACTCTGTCACCCATAGTGCGTAAAACATCTTGCGGTGTTGAGCCAACAAGGGCACAGTGACCGATATCAACACAGCAGGAGAAATATTCTGAAGGGAGTGCATCATAAAACTCTGCGAATTCCTCACCGAGACTGCACACGTTGGGAGTCTGCTTGTTTGTTACAGGGTCTTTTTTGCCGAACATATTTTCAAGGGCAATTTTAACACCTGCGTTTTTTGCATCCTCAAGGTATGACAGGTACATTTCAATGTTCTTTTCTTTTTTGTTTTCCTGGAAGAAAACAGGGTGAACAACAATGTTTTCAACCTGTAAAATACCTGCAATCTCAATTGAACGCTTGATTTTTTCACGGATAACCTTGTTGTATTCATCCTCGCCCACGCGGACTGTGGGGAAGGGTGCGTGTGCCTGATTGAAGTGCTTGCCGTAGCCTTCAGCAAGCTTTTTTAATTCAAGCACGTGGCTCTTATATGCGGATGTGTTGAGAATGTTGTCCGCATCCTGCATGGCAAACATTGAGTAGTCAACTGCATCAAAGCCTGCCTCACAAACCATTTTTACCGCGGTGAAATCGTCACAACGTGCGGATATGTATTCTGTCTGGCTTGATAATTTCATAATAACATCTCCTCTTGATTTACGGCTGATGTGGTACAGGCTTATGCTCTGTGTTGGATTCTATTGTAATAAAGTTATTGTGGGCGTAGTAGTAGCCTGTCATTCTTAAGTTCTTACAGAATCCGTCAACAGGAGCATAAAGCTGACCCTGTTCAAGGCGGAGACAAGGCGCTTCCATTTCGTACTCGCCATCTTGTGTAACAACAGTAGCAGAGTTTTCAGTAAATTCAGAGGTTTTGCCGTAAATACCGATTTTGATTTTGCCCTTGGTTCTTTCAACGTCGCCACCGACGAAGTTTATTAGCTGACCGATGGGGATATACCATACACCGTCAATATTCTGCGGAAGGGTATCACCCACACAAATACCTAAATCGTAGCCTTTGAATTTAAGGCGGGGTCTGTTATAAACAGGTGTAGGGTCAGGGGGGAAGATGGAGTCGGTGTCCTTATCAATGACACAGTAGTCCACCATTCTGCCGTCCTCAACGTAGGCGCTGAGTGTGCACTTGTTGCCGTCAACGTTGACTATTGAAAACATCGATAAATTTTCTTCGTGGGCATAGGTTTTTGCGTTCCACACCTTGGGTACAACTCTTGTGCCGGGAGGGTTTCTGTTTGATGAGCCAAGGTTATAGTGCACAGTACCCTCGGAGGGCTTGTCAAAAAGACCTTCACCGCGGCGTGGATATGACCTTGCATAGCTGTGCTCGTGACCTGAGAAAACAATATCATATTTATCCATACCATCTCTGAGAGCAGGGTATGTGTCATCATTTTCAATACAAGGACCTGCATAGCACACGGGGAAGTGGTGAGTTGCAAATTTCCAGGTTTTGTCGCACTCACTCATCTGGAGAAGCCATTCATTCATCTCCTCGTAACCACTTGTACCAATCATACAGAAGCGAGTGTTGCCGTAGTCAAATGCGTGGTTGGCAATGGGTCTGTCCTCGGGACCGTTATGCTCATACGAGCCCCATAATTGATGGGTAAAATATTCGGCATATTCGGAATAATATTTGTCCTCTTTGGTGAAATAGCTTGAAAATCCCATATCATCGTGGTTGCCCATACAGAACATAACGGGAGTTGACTCTGCTACACCCTTAAGACCCTCAAAAAGACCTGTCCATTGAATATCAGTCTGTCCGCAGTTTGTGTTGTCACCTGCTGTAAGTATGAAGTCACATTCGGGGTGCTCCTTAAGAATATTTTTGAGCACCTCGTTAAGTGATGAATAATCTGCGGGGGGCTCTGCGTCACCTGCCTGCACGTCTGAAACGCAAAGGAATGAGTACTTTGTGCAATCCTCAACAGCAGTTTTAAATGTGTAAACCTCACTACGATTAGTATCGTCACCGCAGGTGTATTCATAATAAGTGCCTGCCTTAAGACCTGTAAGGTGTGCAAAGTGGAAGTGGCTTTCGTCCATATCCGTTGCAAAATAGTGCTTTTCGGAACCTTTTTTCTGCCATTCTTCGGTGCCCTTTTCTCTGTAAAGGGCATAGCTCTCGTTTACGGTTGTGTCGGTACGCCACCTGATTGCCATAGCGTGAGCGGCATCACCCTTTATTGAAATCATAATCTGGTCGGGTGCGGGCTGTGAGCCACGGATGCCCTTCCATTCTGCTTTTGTTATCATAAAGCCGTCTCCTTTTTGGGGATAAATTATAATATAAGTTTATCACTTTTTAATACTGTAAGCAATATGAATTACTCTGTTTTTAAAATGTATTTTGTGAGAAGCGTGTATTCACGAAGATACAGACTGTGGTGGTCGGGTGTTTTTTGAGGGTATTTTGAAAAAATCTCCACAGCCTCTTGCAAAGGCACCCAACGGGGTATCATTCCGTGGTCGATTTCTGTTTGGGTAAGGGAGCTTTCACCCTGTCCCACAACCTCACACAGGAAGTATTCTGAGGTGAAAAGCGTGTCGTCAAAATATTCATCGATTATAACAATTGGTGAAATTACCTTTGTAGTGTAGCCTGTTTCCTCCTTGATTTCTCGTATACAGCATTCCACGGAGGTTTCACCGCTTTCAAGTCCGCCACCGGGACTCATATAAACGTCCTTTTTGCTTTCGTAGGATAATAAAAGCTTGCCGTCGCGGATTACAATTCCACGGCAGGAAACCCTTGTCTTGGGTGTGGGAACAGGGGTATTAAAAGCGTTCTGAATAATACGCGGTGTTTCTGACATAAAAATACACTTCCTTTAGAGTGGGTAAAGCGTATCCGAACCAGCCTTAAATGGCGAGGCTTCGGTACTTTTGCCCGATTTGCCTTTGAAAGGCGTCAGCCTGTCTGCAATCAAATACGAACACAATTCCTCGAACCCTCATCCATTTAAGGTCGCAGAATTTTGTGATGAAGTATTTTTCGTTCAGATGAGGCAAAAACGCAGCTAATCCTGACGGATTGGCGAGTATATTAACGAAATATGAGTGGAAAAGACTATCCCAAAATCTGATTCGGATACGTTTTACCCACTCTAAAACTTATATTAACATATACCATAAAATTTCTCAATGTTTTTAGGTCAGTATGATACTTTTTATTTGATTGTGTTTATGATATAATATCACAAAATAAATTTACAGAGGTACATACAATGGCAAAAAAGTTTTTTGAACATATAATACATGGCGGTGACTACAATCCCGACCAGTGGATTGACACTCCCGAAATATGGGATGAGGATATGCGCCTTATGAATCTGGCTCACGTAAACAGTGCAACAGTAGGCATTTTTGCATGGTCTTTGATAGAGCCCGAGGAGGGGGTTTATGATTTCAGTTTTCTGGACAGAATTATGGATAAGCTACATGAGAATGGCAAAGCTGTAATACTTTCCACACCCTCAGGTGCAAGACCGCCGTGGCTTGCCCAGAAGTACCCGGAGGTGCTTCGTGTGGAGGAAAGTGGCATACGTAACGAGTTCGGTGTCAGACACAATCATTGTCTTACTTCACCCATTTACAGGGAAAAGGTGCGCAACATTAACACAAAGCTTGCAGAGCGTTACAAGGACCACCCTGCACTTAAAATGTGGCATATTTCTAACGAATATTGCGGTGAATGTCATTGCGAACTATGTCAGGAGGCTTTCCGTGATTGGCTCAAGGTGAAATATCACAATGATATTGAGGAGCTTAACTTCAAGTGGTGGAACGGCTTCTGGAGTCACCGTATGACCGACTGGTCCCAAATAAATTCCTCAACATTCCGCGGTGAAAACCATGTTTCTGCAATGAAACTTTGCTGGAATAAATTCGTTTCCGACAGTCACATTTCATTCTTTGAAAATGAGATTGCTCCCTTGCGTGAGCTTACACCCGACATCCCTATTACAACAAACTTTATGAAGCTGTATGACGGCATTGACTATCAGGACTTTGCAAAGCATCTTGATCTTGTTTCATGGGATAACTATCCCGCCTGGGATAAGGGCAGAAATATGGAGGAAGCTACCGATACTGCATTTGTTCACGATGCCTTCCGCTCAATGAAGGATGGTCAGCCCTTCTTTATGATGGAGAGCACACCTTCACTTGTTAACTGGCACGACGTAAATAAGTTGCCTAAACCCGGTATGCAGGAGCTTTCATCAATTCAGGCGGTTGCACATGGTGCGGACAGCGTGCAGTATTTCCAGTGGCGCAAGAGCCGTGGCGGTCACGAAAAATATCACGGTGCAGTAGTTGACCATTGCGGTCACGAGCATACGAGGGTGTTCCGAGACGTATCACGTCTTGGAGCTAACCTTGAAAAATTAAGTGATGTTGTGGGTCAGTATTCCGACAGCAAGGTTGCAATTGTTTACGACTGGCAGAATGGCTGGGCAGTCAAACACTTCTGTGGTTTTAATAATATCAACAGGAATTACTCAGCAGAGTGTATCAAATGGTATGAGCCCTTTTACAAAAAGGGTATATCCGTTGACGTTATACCTATGGATGCTGATTTCAGTAAATACGACCTTGTAATTGCACCCTTCCTTTATATGCTCAAAGAGGGCACAATTGAGCGGATTGAAAGCTACGTTAAAAATGGCGGTAATTTTGTTGGCACGTACCTTACAGGTATGGTTGACGAGGACGATATGTGCTACCTTGGCGGTTTCCCCGCAGGAAAGCTTAAGGATGTTTTCGGAATATGGCAGGAAGAAACCGATTCATTACCCGAGGGTATTAAAAATTCAGTTTCATATAACAGCAAGGATTACACAGTTGAACATATCTGCGATATTATTCACGCTCAGGGTGCAAAAATCCTCGGTGAATACGGCAAAGACTTCTACAAGGGTATGCCTGCGGTTACCAAGAATAATTACGGTGAGGGTAAGGCGTTCTATGTGGCGTTCCGCAATGATGAGGATTTTGCGAAGGATTTTTGTAACGATTTGATTAAGGAATTAGCTTTACCCTTCGATGCAGACCTTGAACTCAGTGATGGTCTTGTTATGAGAAAAAGAGGTGATGTGATTTTTGTTATGAACTTTACGGATAGCGAAAAGAACCTTACTCTTGACAGAGAATATAATGATTTAATAAAGGGCGAAGGTGTCAGCGGAAGTGTAGTAATACCTCCTTGCGGATATATTGTAATAGAGTGATATGATGAATAAGCAAAATAAAAAAAGCAACAAGGGTGTAAAAGCCCTTGTTGTGATATTACTTGTAGCAGGAATAATAGTCGGTGGTTGCGGTGTATATGTGAATGATTATTACAGAGCACAGACCGAGGAAATTGCCGTATTTTCTACAAACTCCCTTGTGAAGGAAAAAGAAATTGATGATGGTGTTATTGCATTTTTGCCCCCGGACCCTGTGGCAGGCTTTATATTCTACCCGGGCGGCAAGGTGGAATACACAGCCTATAAACCCCTGATGGCTGCTTGTGCGCAAAAAGGAATCTTATGTGTTCTCCTTGAAATGCCCCTTAACCTTGCAGTTCTCGACGTTAATGCGGCAGAGGGGATTACTGATATGTATCCGGATATTGAAAAATGGGCAATAGGCGGTCATTCACTTGGCGGTTCAATGGCAGCCTCCTATATTGAAACTCATGCTGACCAATTCAACAATTTGGTTTTGTTGGGCTCATATTCAACTGTTGATTTGAATAGTACAAAAGTGGACGTTTTGTCGATTTACGGCAGCGAAGATGGGGTAATGAACAGAGAAAAGTATGCAGAATATAAAACCAATCTGCCAAAAAACACTGTGGAATTTGTAATAGATGGCGGTAATCACTCCGGATTTGGTATGTACGGCTTTCAGGAGGGTGATGGAGAAGCCGCAATTACAAATGACGAGCAGATAAATATAACGGCAGGAAAAATTGCAGAGGTTATTTTTGAATAACGCATTTACGGCAAACAGAGACTTATGTCACCGGGCTTGTTGCGAAAAACTCAGTAGAAAAATATTAGGAGAGAAATTTATGATATTGTCAGATAAAACATTAATGAAAATGCTTGAGGAAAAGACTTTAGTTGTTGAACCTATCGAGAAAGAACAGATTCAGCCTGCAAGTATTGATATCCGTTTGGGAAATACATTCAGTATTGTTGAAGACACTTCAACAGGTATCATAAACTTAGAGAATGAAATAAAGTATAAAACAATAACAACTGATTCTTACATACTTTTACCAAATCAATTTGTTTTGGCTACCACAATGGAATATTTCGATTTACCGGATGATTTAACGGCATTTGTTGAGGGTAGAAGCTCTTTAGGCAGAATGGGATTATTTATCCAAAATGCAGGATGGGTTGATCCCGGTTTTAAGGGTGAAATTACCCTTGAACTTTACAATGCAAACAGGTGTGCTATTGAATTGAAAGCAGGCAGACGTGTAGGTCAGCTTGTGTTTGCAAAAATGGATGATACCGCACTAAATCCGTACAACGGTAAATATCAAGGACAAAAGGGCGCAACAGGCTCACGTGTATTTTTGGATAAAGAGGTAAAATAACAAAAACGTGATATAATCCCCCTAAAGTAGTCTTGAAACTTTTTGTTATTTCAAGTGTCTACTTTAAGGGGATTATATCATTATCTACCGAGTCGGTCATTTTTATTTCAATAAAGCCTTTATATCATCATAATCAATTCTGACTATTTTCGTGCTGTTAAGGCATATACCTGAATTATTACTGTGATAATATGCAATCAGACAGTAGTCACCGCAATCAAGGAATGCAGGGTAGCAGTAGCCATTTTTACGGTCATCTTCAAGGTAGAATATATTATTTTCATCAAATGTAAGACCACCATCTGTGCTGACAGCAACTGTATAGGGTGTGCGTCCCCACAGGTCTGTGTTTTCTCTTCCGCGTAAAACGTGTTCAGACTCGGGGTTGAATATTGCAAATGTAAGGTCTTTGAAGCTTTTTACGTGCATTGGTGAGCAGGGTGAGGAAAAGAATAAATTAGGCTTGGGTACAGTCCAGGTAATGCCCTCGTCGGTTGAAAAGCACTCAAACTGATAGCCCATATTCGTCCTTATATAGCACCACAATCTGCCGTCGGGTAACAGGTGCACACCGGGCTCCTCGTAGCCGTCAATCGTTTCAAAAGGGCAACGGAGCACCGCAGGACTTTCCACCCAGGTGAATCCGTCGTCGTCTGAATATGCAAAGCAGATTTCACCGGGTACAAAGCCA
Source organism: Acutalibacteraceae bacterium (assembly GCA_045579005.1). Taxonomy (GTDB): domain Bacteria; phylum Bacillota; class Clostridia; order Oscillospirales; family Acutalibacteraceae; genus DTU089. The sequence continues at coordinate 21,059 of JAZNLJ010000022.1, forward strand.
CCGTGGGATGTGTGAATGGTGTGCCTTGCAAGAGGAAGAAGAATTCTGCCCGAGAATAAAATTTTAACACGGTCATTGTTGAGTATGTAGTAATCATATGGCATACATGCGGTGCAATCAAGGGGTTCGCCCCAGCTGTTGCCGTCGTCGGTTGAGCGTGTAAGCATAATACTGTCGGCACCATCGGTGTGCTTGAGTATGTAAAATGCACCCAGGTCACCATTGTGCATTCTTAAGAATGACAGGCTCATAATATTCTGTGCGCCCTCAGGCTTTGTAAATAACACACGTCTGTCACTCCAGGTATTACCACCGTCAGCTGAAGTAATTGCTACAATCCGGGCGTGGGCATCATCGTCGCAACTGTCGTTGCCCGAAAATTCGGTGTAGCCGAACATAATGTCACCGTTAAGCAGCTTTATGAATGAGCCTTCACCATTTCGCGGATTGGTGTCCGATGTGCCGATAAGCAAAATTTCTTTTGCGGGTTTTACTTTAATCATTGTTTATTCCTCGATGTATTTTTCTGCTTGTAGTTTAAACATATAAGCATATTTGCCGTCCTGTGCCATCAGCTCCTCGTGGGAGCCGTGCTCAATTATTTCACCGTTTTCGAGCATGAAAATCTCGTCTGCCATAACCGTTGTTGACAGTCTGTGTGAAATGAAAACAACAGTTTTATCATTTGCTGCTTTTGTCATTGATTGGTTAAGGGTATATTCTGCAACAGGGTCAAGGTTTGCGCTGGGCTCGTCAAGTACCGCAAAGGGGCAGTCCTTGTAAAATGCCCTTGCAATAGCAATTTTCTGTGCCTCACCGCCCGAAAGAGATACACCATTGTCGTCAAATTCACGGAGCAATATACTATTTGTTCCGTCAGGTAGCTTTCTGTTAAAATCTGATGCGGTAAGAGCTTTTTTCACTCGTTTGTCATCGGGTGAGTCGTTCATTGAAACGTTCTCTCCAAGGGTTGCACCAAAGAGAGAAAAGTCCTGAAATACAGCGGCAAAATTTTTGTGATAGGACTTGATGTCCCATTCCTTTATATCCGTGCCGTCAATCGTGATACTTCCCTCTGTAACGTCATAAAGTCTGAGGAGGAGATTGGTGAGAGTGGTTTTACCTGCACCGTTGTAGCCTACAAGGGCAATCTTTTTGTAAGGGGATAGTTCAAGATTGATGTTTTTGAGAACATATTTATCTGTGCCAGGATATTTGAAGGAAACATTGTTGAATTTGATTGTAACAGGTTTATCATATACAGTTGTCTTTGTGCCCGAAATCATCTTTTCCTTAGCATTCATAAACTTACGGAACTTTTCAATATAAAGTCCGTTTTCACGAATGCTTATTGCAAACTGACTTGTGATGGCAAAAACGCTGTTGCTTATTGATGCAGCGCCGTTGAATGTTGCGGCAAAATCACCCATACCCACATCCTTTGTGACAATTGCTTTGTAGCCCATAATCAAAGTAATGCCAAGGTATATAAGGAGTGTCATAGGCAGTGATTCCTGACAAAAATATAGCTTCCATTGTTTTGTAAGGTAGGGTGCGATTGTTTTAATACGGTCTGTGATATTTCGGTTATAACGGGTTTCAATCATTTCACCTGCTCCCGACAGGCGTAGTTCCTTTGCATAGTCCTGCAGATAGAAAACACGGCTGAAATACAGGTTTTTTCTGTCAAGGGGAGTCATTGCTTCCGTGCGCTCAACATTGACCTTCGCAATAAGTCTGCCGATAGGAGTCATTATTGCAACACAAATTGCAACAAAAAGGAGACATACGGGGTCTATTGATATGATAACTGCACCGATTGTCAGCACACCTATGATATTTGTCAGTATATCCTGTGTGTTTGAAAGCACATTGTAGGCACGTTCGTTCATTGAGTTCATTGCAAGGACAAGGTCATTGTAATATTCGGGGTTATCATAAGCCTCATAGTCCATCTTTGCCGCTTTTTCATATATGGTTTTATATATGGCAAAATAAAGCTTTTCCTTTTGCTTTGGCATAGAGACTTCATAGAAAAGTGTTGTGCAAAGGTTCGTTACAACGACAAATGCTACGAACAAGGCGAGGGCTACTGCAACGCGGTAAAAGTTCTTGCCCTCGGTGGCTACGTCAATGATGTATTTGAGAAGAACAACGTTTGAAAGTGTCCAGGGCAGGTTTGCCATAACATCAAAAAACAGATAGCCAAAAACCATAAACGGTGTGTGCTTACACAGAAATTTCAGCATATAGACATAATTTTTGAATGAACTGATTTTTTCCTTATTCTTCACTACGACACACCTCCTTATAGCCTGCTGCCTGCAAGGTGAACATACGGCTGTATTCACCGTCACGGCTCATAAGTTCAGAGTGTGTGCCCTGCTCTGTGAGAACACCGTTATTGAATACAAGAATATTGTCAGAGCGTGTAGCACTTGAAAGTCTGTGGGATATGTAAATAACCGTTTTGCCTTCTGTGCCCTTAAGTAAAGCATCGTACATCTTGCTTTCTGCAACGGGGTCAAGGGCAGATGAGGGTTCATCAAGAACGGCAATATCAAAATCACTTGCAAAAAGCCTTGCAATGGTGACCTTCTGTGTTTCACCGCCCGACAGGAGCACACCATTTTCATCAAATTCCTTGGTGAGAAGTGAGCTTTCTTTATCGGGGAAGGTTGAAATTTTGTCATAAACTCCCGCCATTTTAAGGGCATCTACAGCGGTTTTTTCGTTTTCAGGGGTGATTTCCTCGGTGAGCACGTTCTCCGAAACGGTCATGGCAAAGACCTTGTAATCCTGGAAAACAGAGGCGAATTTTTGTCTGTATGACAACAAATCATAATCCTTTATATTTATGTTATTGTAAAGTATTTCACCCTCGGTAACGTCGTAAAATCTCATAAGGAGCTTGGAAAGAGTGGTTTTACCTGCACCGTTGTGCCCTACAACGGCAATGGTCTGTCCCTTTTCAATGCGGAATGAAGCATTTTTGATAATGTAGTCACCATCATCAGTGTATTTGAATGAAACATTTCTGAATTCAAGACTTTTGAAATCCTCGGGGATAACATCACCGCCCCGAATTTTCGGCTCATAATCAAGAAAATCACGTAAATTTTGTACCCACAGGCAATGCTTTTGTTGCATTGCAAAGTAATATGCCAATTGATTAAGCTTGTTTCTGCATGTGGTTATGGCAGAAACAAGAACAGAAAATTCCGAAATGGGGATATCTTTTACAACCATAAGCCTGTAACAGCCGTAAACAAAACCGCCCGTAACAGGTATGATTTCAGCAAAGTAGTCTGAAAAGCACTCTAACAGAGCAATTTTCCAACCATACTTTTTGATAGCCTTGATGTTATCCTCAATGGCATGGCGAAAACGTTTTTCAAGTACAACGAAGATATTTGTTGTCTTGATTTCCTTTGCGAAATCCTTTAGGAGAATTGTACGCCTTACATAATCCTTTTGCCTTTCGTAAGGTGTCATTGCCTTTTCTTTTTCAAGCTCAAGGTTATTCTTGAACACTCTGATTCCCATAACAACAATAGGGCACAGAAGGAATACGACAAGAACAGGGTCAATTGAAACAAGGTATCTTATAAGCAGAACAAGGCTTAAAACGGAGCCGAGTGTCCATGCAGAGCCTTCAATGATTCTCTTGAAGCCGCTTTTTTCCACTACCCAGGTTGCGCGGTTGTAATTGTCAAAGAAATCGGGGTTTTCGTAGCATCCTAATTCCACCTGTTGAGCTTTTTTGAATATGAGAGCATTTATGTAGCTTTCACATTTTATTTCAAATTTTATTCGCACTGTGTAAACGTTTACATAGCCGATAAGGTCAACCAACAGCTTGCCCACCACGATGATAATCATCCTTATGGCAAACTCACGGAAAGTGCCGTTACCCTCGATTATTGAAAGTGCAGTTTCCAGAAAAAGCACATTAACTACAACTGCATAGTAAACATTTTCAAGAACGTATGCAAAGTAAATTATGAAAAGAGATATCGGTGCGCACTTAAGTGCACATTTTAACATAAAAGCAGTATTTTTAATGATATGAGCTTTTTGCTTTGCGGGGTTCTTGGCTTTCATAACATTCTCCTATAAAATGATGGTATAATTATAAGTATAATAAACACTAAAATCAAGTGCATATAAGCATAATGTAATATTTTTGTATTGAATAGTGACCTGCTTATATGATATAATCTGCACAGGGAATGAAACAGATGGGGAGGTGTATTTATGGAGAGGAAGCTTTCTGCGAAGTGGATTTATGAATATCTGAAGCAGCAAGAAGAAAGCAATATCGAAAACCACGCCTTACTCATAATGCAGGGTGATGATATTGTTTTTGAGGAGTATAATTACCCTTACTCTGCTGATATGCCACATACGCTTTTTTCGGTTACCAAATCCATTGTTTCAACTGCTGCGGGTTTTGCTGTAGATGAGGGGCTTTTAAGCCTTAACACCAAAATAGAGGATATTTTCAGCGGTTATGAGAAGTGCCAAAGCTCTCGGTGGGCAGATCTTACACTTCGCTCGGTGCTTACAATGAGCAGTAATAAGAAATTCACCTTCCTGCAGGATATGACGGCTGATTATAACACCATATTTATGAAAGCCGATTTCAGGAAAAAAGGTGGCTTCCTTTACAGTAACAATGATGCACACATTGCTGCCGCTGCCGTACAAAAGGTATCGGGGCAGAGCCTTGTGGAGTACCTGACACCACGTCTTTTTGAGC